>JAGGRZ010000170.1 GCA_021159335.1 bacterium | reverse complement strand
GTCAAAAGGAGGTCTATAATAACATGAAGTACCTAATTCTTATTGCATTGCTTGCTTTCACAGCCATTGGTTTCTGCGATAGCCTTCCATCGGAAATTACCCCAAAACAGCCGATTGATAGCATCCCGACAAACCCGCTTTCGCCTGTGGGTATGTATGTTGTTAAGCTACCTTCTGCGTCTGGAGTGGGCAGGGTGATTATTCTCCACATTTTCAAAAACGGCAACGCACTTAGAAGCAACATCTACATCGGCAGACCATATGGTGATTACGCTGAGGAGGGCAAATGGCAGCAGAACGCCGACACGCTGAAGCTAACCTTAACTGGATACACAAGCCGATATGGGAAGGAAAAACTTTCAAAAACGCTTTTGTTTAAAATCGTGCAGAATGGACTTGTTACTATAAAATATGACGAAGCACCGTTCGGTCGAAAACAGATAAGGTTTACGAAAGTGCCCGAAAGTTTTTAGTAATATTATTTTTTTTTCAAATTCTACTTTGGCTTTCTTCCCGGCCTGTCGCCTATTAACCGACCCTCAGCAAGCTCAATAACCCTGAAACCGAATCTTTCCACGAGTTCAATATTGTGCGTTGCCATAAGAATTGCTGTTCCCTGCGAGTTTATCTCGATAAGAAGTTCCATTATCTCGTCAATAGAATTTGGGTCAAGGTTTCCCGTGGGTTCGTCGGCGAGAAGTAAAAGCGGGGAGTGAACTAATGCGCGTGCAATGGCTACTCTCTGCTGTTCGCCGCCGGAGAGTTCTTGAGGGTAAGCTCGCGCCTTGTGAAGTAGACCAACCTGCGAGAGAAGCTCACCCGTGCGCTGGCGAATGTATTTTTTCGGATAGCCGCACACATAAAGTGCGAAAGCCACATTTTCCCATGCGGTCTTATCTGGAAGAAGTCTGAAGTCCTGAAATATTACACCAAGTTTTCGTCTGTAGAAAGGTATTTCTTTGCGACTTAAGGTAGTTATGTCCACTCCATCGAAAATTACTTTGCCTTTATCGGGCGGAATCTCAGCAAGAATTATCGATATAAGCGTTGATTTCCCTGCTCCGGATGGTCCCACCAGAAAAGCGAATTCACCTTCATCGAGGCTAAAAGTAACATCGGATAGCGCCACCCAGCGTGATTGGTAGCGCTTCGTCAAGCCGATAACCTCAAGAAGTGACATTATCCACCGTTGGGCTTATCACACATACTCAAGCCATCCGTATGGGTCGTTGCCGTTTTCAACGATGTCGAAAAACTTCTCCTGAAGCATTTTGGTTATTGGACCTCGTTTCCCACTACCTACTGGGATTCTGTCAACTGACGCTATGGGGGTTATCTCAGCTGCGGAACCGGTGAAAAATACCTCGTCGGCTATGTAAAGGAATTCGCGGGGAATAAGGGTTTCCTCTACTTCTATTCCCGAGTCCTTTGCTATTCGTATTACTGAATCGCGAGTTATGCCAGCAAGTATTGACGCACCGAGGGGGGGAGTTATAAGTTTGCCGTTCATAACAATGAATAGGTTCTCGCCGCTGCCCTCAGAAACATACCCGTTAACATCGAGTGCGATACCCTCAACATAGCCGTCAAGCAACGCTTCCATCTTGATGAGCTGTGAGTTCATATAATTCGCGCCGGCTTTCGCTGCAGCAGGGAATGTGTTTGGTGCCATTCTGTTCCATGACGACACTCTTACATCGACGCCGCGCTCGAGCGCTTCAGCACCAAGATATTTACCCCATTCCCACACCGCTATGGCGACCTCAACAGGGCAGCATCGCGGGTCAACGCCGAGCGAGTTGTAGCCACGATAAACAAGCGGACGAATGTAGCACGACTCAACCCCGTTTTTACGGATGGTTTCCTTTATGGCTTCGTTTATCTCATCCTTGGTGAAAGGGATTTCCATCCGATAAATTTTTGCCGAATTAAAAAGCCTATCCGTGTGCTCCTTCAAACGAAAAATTGCTGTTCCTTTCGGATTTTTGTATGCCCTGATCCCCTCGAAAACCGATGAACCGTAATGGACCACATGCGATAAAACATGGATTTTTGCATCTTTCCACTCCACGAATTCGCCGTTCATCCAGATGTATTTGGCTTCCTTGAAGCCTTTGCAGTTTTCATCTGGCACCGCCATTCCATTCTTAAACGCCATGGTTTCCTCCTTATTTTAGAATTTATACTTATCTTTTCACATTGTCTTCCAAAAGGCCGAGTTTTTGGGCAATCCTTATTATTCTCTCAGCCCTCTTTACTATTGGTGGATCTATCATCTTTCTTCCAAGCGCCACCACGGCGCTTCCTTTTCGCTTTGCTTCCTCAAAAGCCTCAATAACTTTCTTTGCGTATTCTATCTCCTCAGCCGTTGGCGTGAATACCTCGTTTATGATTTCAACCTGCGAGGGGTGAATCGCTCCTTTGCCGTCAAAACCAAGAGCTTTTGCCTCCTCTGTGCTTGCCCGCAAACCCTCCACATCCTCTATGTCGCTCCAAACCGTGTCCGATGCTTGAATCCCCGCGGCTTTTGCGCCCATAACCACGAGACTTCGTGCTACAAATGTTTCTTTGCCCTCACGGCTTCGCGCTGCTCCTATGTCACGGGTGAAATCCTCGGCGCCGAAGGCTAACACAGCCATTCTCTCGCACGCTGAAGCTATGTCGTATGAGTTAAGAGCCCCTTTCGCGCTCTCTATTATTGCCATGTAGTATATATCTTTTTCGATGCCATGTTTCAGTTTTATTTCGTTTACCATCTCATCGACTATTCTCACATCTTCGGCGGATTCGGCTTTTGGAATAACTATCATATCGGGTTCTGCGGGAACGATTTCCTCAAGGTCTTTCCTGCCAAATGGGCTTGATAGCGGATTTATTCTTACCGCGCGTTCACTCTCACCGAAATCGACATTAAGAAGAATGTGTTTAAGGAGGATTCGTGCTGAGAACTTCTCCGATGGTGGAACTGAGTCCTCAAGGTCGAGTATTATGCAATCCGCGCCAAAAAGGAATGCGTTCTGCGAAAGGTATGGATTGTTAGCTGGCATGTAGAGTCTGCTTCGCCTTATTCTATCTTTCATCTTCGCCCTCTCCCAGAAGCAATCTTGCTGCGGCTTCCACGCGCGCTGATATAACATATGGAAGCGCGCCATCGTCAATACATTTAACCTTTGCGTCCGCTATACCAAATTTTTTCAGTTCATTTTTTATTTGTTCCCTTATGGACTCCCCGTAGAGGCGTTCAAGGCTTGATTCAAGCTCTACTTCTATGCCATGACCTTCAGGTGCCAGTTCAACTGTTATCTTTATGTCGCCTCGGTCTTCCCGACCAACGGTAACAGCCATCTCTTGCTCCTTGCTATTCTTCTTTGAGGTATTGTTGAAGCTCTCGAAGTTTGAATGGTTTTCGAAGCTTTCTTAATGCTCGTGCTTCTATTTGCCTTATTCTTTCTCGCGAAAGACCGAAAATCCGCCCTATCTCGTCGAGTGTTCTTGGATAATTGTCCTCAAGACCAAATCGAAGGGATATAACTTTCGCCTCGCGCTCATCAAGAAGGCTCAAAAGTTTGCTTATCTCCTCTTTTAGTTGCTGTATTCGCAACTCGTAGTCTGGTGCCTGTATGGATGTATCCTCGAGAAGCTCGCCCAATGTTTTGGAATCCTCCTCGTGCCCGAGTTTTCTGTCCAGCGATATCTGCCCCTGTATCGCTTGAAGCATGTTGCTAAGCTCATGAACCGTTATTCCGAGCTCTTCAGCTATTTCCTCTTTAGTAGGCTCTCTGCCGTATCTCTGCGTCAGGTCGTGGACAACCCGAGAGTATTTTCTCGCCCATTGCGCGAGGTATGTGGGTATTCTTACCGCCTGCCCCTGCTCAGCTATAGCCTTAAGCATCGCCTGCCGTATCCACCATATGGCGTATGTTGAAACTCTGTATCCCTTGCTCGGGTCAAAACGCTCTATAGCGCGTATAAGCGCCTGATTGCCCTCCTGAATAAGGTCAAGATAGTCAACACCCTGATTGATGTAATTCTGGGCAATGTTCACAACAAGCCTGACATTTGATTTGAGAAGCGTTTCGCGGTCCTGCTCGTATTGGGCGCGAAGTTTGCGTAGTTCGTCTATCTCCTCGAATAAAATTTTGGGTGGTAGAAGCGAAATATCCGATATTCTATCCTCGAGAAGCTTGAATTTGCGATATTCCTTGAGTGCGCTTTCAGCCACAACATCTGATATACCCATTTCCTTGGCGAGCTTTCGTCTTTTCGTTTTTGGCGTTTTATAGAGCTCTTCAATCTGCTCGAATGTAATCCCCGCAAGGCTTAGCGTTTCTTCGATGTTGTCCTTAAACTGGTCGTATATTCGTTTTATATTCGTAAGCACGGGAAGAATTTGCTCGAGAACTCGATAGGAAGGATTAATTTTCTTAACATAGTCGAGCAGTTGCCTGTAATACCATTCCTTGCGTTGCCAGTATGTTGCCTGGCCTATGCTCGCCTTTTTAGCCGAGTGAATGAACGGCACGAGCTTTTTTCGGTAAAGGATTTCCACCCGCTTCAGTGAGGTTAGTATTTCAGCTCTATGACGAGTTGGTTTAACATCGGATGGTCTGAACGAGGTTATGGTAAAATCATCTATGCTTATGAGCCCCAGCTCGAGCTTTTTCCCGATTCTAAGAAGGTGCTCAACTGAGACAGTCGTCATGGGAACATAATCCTGAAATCTTTCGAGGGTTGCCCGAAGTCTTTTTGCAATCTTTATCTCCTCATCTTTGTCGAGAATTTTTACATCGCCTATGTCCTTGAAATACATCGTGAGTGGGTCTTCAGTTTTTTTCAGCGGGTGGATTCCTACAACGGTTATCCCAGCGGCGCTAAGGCAATCAATAAGGTCGTCTATGGTGAATTTGCCAGCGAATCTCGTATCCTTAAGGATTTTCTGGACCTCGTCCAATGTTATGCTTTTCCTGTCCCCAAGATGCTCGAGCAACTGCTCAACGAGAATTAGTTTTTCGTCGTCAGAATGCATAAATTAATCCTCTATCTCAATTCGAGAATTTTCCGTTGAATAATAGCTATCTTGTTGCTTATTTCCGCTGCTCTGGATGTGTCCCCCTCCTTTTGAGCTTCGCGCATTAATAAATATAATTTCTCTTTTTCTTTTTCCAATCTTCTTTTTCTCAGTTGATTTAAAATTATCTCTGCCTCCTTTTGTGTGGGGGCGCTTTTACGGCTCAAAAGAGTTTTCGTTATGTAGCTCATCGCTTTTTCCTCAAGAACATCGGTTAACGCTTCAGCGGAACACGACCCCTGCCTATCTATCTGAGATTTAAGAACTCTCACAGCACCACGATAAAGCTCAAAAAGCTCCTCGTCAACAATTTCCCCTACGAGTGGGTTGGCTATCATCATCGATATAAGCTCGAGCTCTATTTTGGCATATTTGTCAGATACAACGGGGGTCTTGCTTGCTGTATCAATCTCGGCGAATGTTTTTGTTTCCTTGGATTTGGCTATTCTTTTTGCCACAGAGGATTCGCTAAGTTCAAATTTTTCCGCCAGCCTTTTCGTGTAAAGGGCTTTAGTCATTTCGTCACCAATAGCGTTTATGTATTTTGCGAGTCTATCCACAAGCCTTATTTTCCCCTCGACAGTTTCGATAGCTTCAGTTTTTCTTGCTATTTCTACGCTGAATTCGAGCCAATCAGTGGCTTTACCGACTATCTCCTCTACTTTTTGCTTGGGAAACTTTCTTGCCAAATCATCTGGGTCGAGACCTTCGGGTGGTCTTGCTATTTTTGCTATGAATCCGCTTGAAAGCAATGGAATAAGCGCACGATATGTTGCCGCAAGGCCAGCATCGTCGCCGTCGAAAAAAAGCACAGCTTCATCGGTGAAACGCAGCAACGCCTGGGCATGGTCGGTGGTGAATGCAGTCCCGCAGCCAGCAACCACATTCTCAATACCCGCTTGCCAGAGTGATAGCACATCGAAGTAACCCTCAACAATCACAGCAAACCCTTTTTGCCGTATCGCTTTTTTTGCCCTATCAAGCCCAAAAAGGATTTTGCCCTTGTGATAAAGCGTAGAATCTGGGCTGTTAATGTATTTTGGTTTTTCGGGGTCCTCATCAAGTGTCCGCATGGCAAAACCAACCACACGCCCTGAAACGCTTTTTATGGGGAATATTATACCATTGCGAAACCGGTCGTAAACGGAGCCTGTCTCAGGATTTCTCACCAGCAGACCAACCTCCTCAAAAGGCTTTGTATCCAGCCTTCGTGTCGTTATGTATTTCAACAGGTTATCCCACCCCTCCGGGGCGAAGCCTATCCCTACTTCTCTTATAAGCTGTGATTTTATGCCTCTTTTGGAGAGGTAATCTCGCGCTTTCTCGCCCGACGGTGAAAACAGTTGCTTCCTGAAAAATTCGTAAGCTATCTCGACTGCTCTGTTTTGAGCTTCGTTGCGAGATAAAGCTCCTCGTCGCTTGGGAACTGGAATTCCGGCTTGCTTGGCGAGGTATTCTACTGCTTCGTAAAAAGAAAAACCTTCCTTTTCCATAAGGAAGGTGAAAATGTTGCCGCCTTTTCCGCAGCCGAAACAATAAAAAAGTCCTCTATCGGGGTCTACAGAAAAACTGGGCGTCTTCTCACGGTGGAACGGGCACAAACCCATATAGTTTTTGCCAGATTTTTTTAAGGTAGTGTATTTGCTGTATATAGCAATTATGTTAGTTGCCTCTACTACGCGTTCAAGGAAGTCTTGTGAGAAAACGCCCCTATCACTTTTTTGGTTAATCATTCTTCAACTATTATTGCGCCCGTGGGGCAATTATCTATCGCCTCCTGGACGCATTCGATATTGTCAAGCTCCTCCTCGCTTGCTATTACTACTGCTATCCCGTCCTCTTCGCGAGGCTCAAATGCCTCTGGACACATTTGTGAACAAATTCCACAGGCAATGCAAGTTTCCTCATCGATTCTTATCTTCATCGCTCTCTCCTTTGTTTAGTTTAACCCCACCGTTTTAAAAAAGCAAGAATATTAAGATTCCTATATCTTTTTGTCAAGTTTTAAGAGCTTCTTTTATTCAAATTTTGTCCTCAGTTATAAGATAACTTATTATTCTTTCGATTTCGTTCTCAAGCATTTTGAAAACCCTATTGTAACTTCTCTGTGGTTCGTCCACGGGGTCGGGTATTTCCATTGGTTCCTCCCCGGCAGGATGGTCGGACCGCCCGAATTCGGTTATGAGAAAAGCCTTTCTCGCAAGCTTTTCAGATACATTTTCGATAAGCCAATCCACATGCATGCGTTCCATGGTTAGTATCAGGTCGGCTTTTTCGGCCACCTGTTTGGTTATTTTCTGCGACCTGTGGGCAGATATGTTTATACCATGAGCAGCGCATGCTATCTGCGCGGGAAATGCGGGCGGCACACTGCCAAGGTCCAGAAGACCGTATGATTCCACTTTCACATCGGCAACGCCCCTTTTGGCGAGAATTTTTCTGGCAATACCCTCCGCCATAGGGCTACGGCAGGTGTTACCCGTGCAAAAAAATATTATGTGCCTTATCTTTTTCATACTTAGCATCGCTGGCTTTATTTTTATCCATCAAAAAACTTTGCGCAACAAATTTCTTCCGGGCGGAAAAACATTATGCTTTGATTTTCATAATTGTATTGACATTTTTTCGTAACATGAATTTTACTCAATGGAAAATGGTCGTCCTTCTTCTTGTTGGGATGGCATTGGCTTCGGCGACCGAGATAAGCCTCGAGATGCAATACATCGACAATGTTTGCGCGCTTTCGGACTCCGAGAGGTCAATGTTTCTGCGTCGTGAAAGAAGTTACCTTCTTGGCTCCCTTGATGACAACAGATTCCGTCTCGGGATAAACCATCAAATAAAGCTGGGCAGATTCCGCAACTTTAAAATGGCAGTTTTTTTGAGCGGAACCTATGTTTTCCACGCTATAAACGGCGAGCTTAATTACCTTTCGGGTTCGGTTTCCCTGAGGGCGCGTTCAAGAAAAAATTATGCAAGAATCACCTTTGGATTTGTGCCGTATTACTGTTCCAGAGCATATTACGACCCGGAAAGCGATTCCTACCAATGGGCAGAATACATGCGAATGTCAGGTTCACTATACCTAAGAAGAAGACTCATTAGGGGTATGTACGCTGGGGTCATCATCTATTATGCATTCCTGCGTTACAACGATTATTTTCCAGAGTATGATTCGAGACAATACAGGTTGGGGGGCGAGCTGACTTGGCGTGGAGCTATCGACATAAGCACAAAATATTACTTCAAAAAGAGCATTGCGCGAGGATACGACCAATCGGGAGAGAATGTTCTAACATCGGACGAAAGCGACATCTCCTACGAACAGGATAGGTTCGTGTTTTCTTTGAGCAGGAGGTTTAACGCTTTTGAGAGAAATGTTGAACTTTCTCTTACGGCGGATGCCAGATTCAGAATCTACACATCGCAGAAACCCTACTGGCTTGATCCCTTGCATCTTGGCAGAGTGGACAGGTTTCTTTATCTAAGCGGGTCAGCAAGGTTTTATCTGACCCCAAAGTGGTGGTTAGAACTTGGCGGCAAATTGCGCCTCAGGAAAGCGACAAGTGAGCATAATCCAAATATTGAGGCTTTACGAAGCTATAGTGTAAAAGCAATTTCGATGAAATTAGGAGCGAAATTTTAGTCAAACCCTTAATTATTGACTCTGTAGTATTTTGCCAATTAAATTTTGCTTTATTTTATGTGCAGATGATGGTTTTTTATATAAATGATTTTTAGGTGGAAAATAGTTTTCGTTTTTGTAGCCTTTCTGTTTCTGCTTTTTTACGGGTGCGCTGGTAAGAAAGAGTTGTTCATATTCAGACCTGTCGAGATCGTTGAGCACAGCGTTAAAGTTGACTCTCGGGGTTTTCCCGAAAATGTTACTCTTTACTTCTGCGCTGAGGACTTCGACCCCAACAAAGCCGTACTTATCGAAACAGTTAACGATGAATCCGATGAGCTCGACTTTACCGCGGTAAGAGCTATAAAAGATACCGTTGGCGTTCTCGTTTTTGTTGAGGACTACAGCGGGAGCATGCAAGCTCTGATAGGCGTGGCGGACAGCATTATAAAGTCGGTAGCAGAAGCTTTCCCAAGGCTAAAAATAGGCATAGTAAGGTTCGGGAAGAAAGCAGTTTGGGCTTTACCACCGACGAGCGGGGATAAACTAAAAAGTATTGACCTGAGCAAACTTCCAGCCCCGAAACCTAACGGTTCATCGCTTGCGCAGGGCATTTTTCTTGCGCTTGATAGCATACCCGGCAAGCTTGGAGCGATAGTCGTCGTATCCGATGCGAGCGCAGACGCTGGATTCAGGCTCGACGATGCACTATGGGCCGCAAAACTTAGAGAAATACCAATGACTATACTTCAGATAGGCGGCGAGGTAAACCCTGTCCTTGCGGATATAACCCGCCAGATGGATGGCTTCTTCCTTCACAGCGATGACCCGTATTCACTTTGCGATGTTCTCGTTGGCGGCTGGACGATTGTGTATACTCCCGCCGTGTCCGATACTGACGGCTCAGTTCATCATGTCGTGCTTCGCTGGGGCGCGAAAAAGAGAATAGCTCAATACAAGGCTCCCGGAACGCCGAAGCCAAAACCTGTTATTGTAGCAAAAAGAGATGATGTGCCTATACCACACGAGCTTATCGAGGGATTTAGAGTTCCCTTTTTATATCCTAACAATGCCCGCCTTTTGAGGGTAGGCAAAGCTGTGCTCGACTCTTTCATAGCTCTTTTGCCGAAAACCAATAAGCCAATAAAGGTCGTCGTTGAGGGATACACCTGCGACATAGGCAACTCAAGATATAATCTTGACCTTTCCATAAGGAGAGCGAAAGTCGTGGCGAATTACCTTATGAGAAAGTCGCGAACGCCGCTTAAGTTCGAGGTCGTGGGGCATGGTGAGGACGACCCTCTCGTGCCCAACACATCGCCTGAAAATCGCAGGATAAATAGACGAGTTGAAGTAAGAGTTGTGCCACAAAGTGACGAGGCTCGAATGTCGAAGGATGGGGGATAAAGAATGCTCTGGCTTTCGATAGGTATAGGACTTCTTATAAGCCTTCTTTTCGCGGAATTCCTGGGGCTGGCTGCCGGTGGACTCGTCGTGCCAGGATATGTGGCGCTTTTCTGGAATCGTCCGCTTCAGATTGTTGGCACCGTTCTGGCGGCTCTTGTCGTGGTGGCACTTATTCGATTAATATCAAACTATGCCCTCGTTTACGGAAGAAGGCGATTAGTATTAACGATTTTGCTTGGTTTCCTCATCGGCTCCGCGATAAGAGGACTGGGGACCACAGGAGTTATCCCGGCGTTAATGCCTCTTGACCCCATAGGATACATAATCCCCGGGTTGCTCGCATACTGGATGGAGAGACAAGGTGTTGTGGAAACCATATCAACGCTCGTTATAGCCAGCATTCTTGCAAGGATGATATTAATACTCATACTGGGCGGCGCGCCCATAGAAATAACATGGTTCTGAAATGTTCTGGAGAACTACAAGAGTAAGCAGACTTACTTTCGTTATTTTAGCTCTTCTGGGGCTTCTATTTATTACCGTTATTGAGCTTTCCTTTCACACCGTCAGAGCTCGCTGGTTTGACGAGAAGCTTGAAGCATCAAAGCTGGCTGAGCGCGCACAGAAAACATTATGGACATACATCTCCTCATCCCACATTCCCGTTGACACTATCGCCGACCCAAACGCGACAGGTCTTATCGGTTCACAATTCACTCTTATAACAACAGACCAGGGGGTTCTTGAGGCGAAGCTTACCACTACCAATCCCAATTGGGCAGCGGTGGTTGTGGACATGCTCAAAACTGCTGGCGTTAAAAAGGGGGACTATGTGGCGATATCGTACACCGGCTCTATGCCAGGGCTTAACATAGCGGTGCTTGCGGCCGTTCAAACAATAGGGGCGATACCAGTAATAATATCGTCAGTCGGAGCGTCGATGTGGGGCGCGACAAACCCTGAGTTCTCGTGGCTTGACATGGAAAGGATTCTTTTTGAGAGAGGAATTTTCAAATACAGGAGCACGGCAGCATCTATAGGCGGCAGAGGAGACCGTGGCGCAAACCTCTCCCCAAAAGGACGAGAAATTTGCAGAGAAATAATAAAAAGAAATGGCGTAACCCTTATCGAGGAACCAACGCTTATTGATGCGATAAGGAAAAGGGTCGAGATATATATGGAAAAAATCCCGAAGGACAAAAAATACAAGGCTTACATAAATGTTGGTGGTGGACTTGCTTCCATAGGTTCAGCTCACAATCTTTCTGTGCTTAAACCCGGCGTAATAAAGAGGCTCCCGAGATTTAACTATCCTATTCGCGGAGCGATGATAATTTTCGGATTGTCAGGGGTTCCCATCATAAACTTAACATCTGTGACGGAATTAGCGCGGAAATATGGCTTACCAATAGCGCCCCAACCCATACCAGATGTCCCGTCAGGGGGTGTTTTCTACAAAAAGAAATATCGCTTGCAGGTTGTGGCTTTGTTCCTACTTATATACGCGCTGGTGGTGTTTGTCGTTCTGCGCATTGATGTGAAGAAGTATTTGAGTCGATTCTCGCGTAGTAGGAAATGAAATCGAAATTAATAATATTAGTGGTCCTCGCTGGCATTTTAGCAACGCTTTTCGCATCGACGGTAACAAAGTATAAGGTAGTGGCGGAAAAATGCATCGGTTGCAGAATATGTGTGCTTGAGTGCCCTGTAGGAGCGATAAGCATAGTTAACGGGAAGGCGGTTATAGACCCAGAGAAATGCACAGGATGTGGAATATGTATAAAAGCGTGTCCTACGGGAGCTATAGTGGCAGTTGTAGACTCCTCAGCTGAGGATGACACGACCGCAGCAAAGAATGCATCCGTTGATTCTGCAAAATATGATAGTTTGAGAGAGAAAACCGCGGAAAAGGATACTTCGGTGTCCGTAGCGAAGACTTACCCTGACTCCGCAATCGCAGAGAAAACTGATGTCAAGGTGAAAAAGGACACTTTGAAAACAACGGATTCTCTTGCTGCAAAGACCGATTCCGCAAAAATTGAAAAGCCAATAGAGAAAAAGCCGACTAAAAAGCCGGTGACAAAGCTCATAGCGGTTGTTGATAGGGATAAATGCATCGGTTGCAAAATTTGCGAGAACACTTGTAAGTATGGCGCCGTAAAAGTTATCGATGGAAAAGCCGTTGTTGATCCTGAAAAATGCACAGGCTGCGGCGATTGCGTTAAGGCATGTCCGCTTAGCGCGATAAAACTGAAAAAATTAAGTCAATAGTCGCAATAACGCCTCAAAAATTTTTATATCCTCGGGATATGTTATTTTAATGTTTTGCGCTGTTCCACGCACGATGACAGGTTTTATGCCCATCGCTTCAACAGCCTGCGAATCATCGGTAATGCTTTGGGGAGCCTGTTTTAGCGCCTTAAGTATCACATCAAGCTTGAAACCTTGAGGAGTTTGCGCACGCCAGAGGTTGCTTCGTTCCACCGTGGATACTATCTTGCCATTGTCCACCGCCTTCAGCGTATCCGCAACGGGTATCGCCACCACTGCTGCGTCGCTTTGTTGCGCTTTTTCCGCGCAAAGGTCAAAAAGTTCCGGGGGGCAAAGTGGTCTTGCGCCATCGTGAATGAGAACTATCGAATCGCCAGAGGCAAATCCTGCCAATGCTTCAAGTCCATTAATCACCGACATTCTGCGCGTCGCCCCACCAGTAACAGCTTTTATGAATTTCTCGCCGCCATATCGAGCGGCAATTGATTTGTATTCATCCTCAAAATCACTGTTTGAAACGAGCACGAACCCTTTGGCAGAGCTTTTCCTGACTCTTTCTATCGTATAGGATAGGAGAGGTTTCCCAAGAACTCCAACAAGAAGTTTGTTTTTGCCGCCGAACCTTTCGCTTTTGCCCGCAGCGGCTATCACCACGAAGTATTCAGGTAGTGGCATGGTTATTTTTCTTGATTAGCAGTTTTTGCGCTTTCAGCTTTGCTTTTGGAAAGCCACTTTTTAAGAAATTCTTTGTCCGACTTGAAAAGCTTTTTGTATTCGATTATTCCGAGCTTGGTCGGCTCTTCATCGCCCTCAAATATTAGATTCACGAATCCTCTAAAATAATCTATAGCGACTACCTTGGCTTTTCTTCCGTCTTTTGCGGTCACCTCGTCACCGACATGGGGATAGTCCTTAAGCACAACTTCGTAGAAAGGCATCTCATAAGCGAGGCAGCACATGAGCCTTTCGCACAATCCCGATATTTTCGACGGGTTCACCACGAGATTTTGTGCTCGTGCCATTTGAGTCGATATAGGCACGAACTGCCGTAAGAAAGTCGCACAACAAAGGGGCATTCCGCATGGTCCTATTCCACCGAGCTTTTTTGCTTCGTCACGCACGCCAATCTGTCGCAGTTCTATGCGGGTGCGGTATATGGCAGCAAGGTCTTTAACGAGTTCACGGAAGTCAACGCGTTCTTCAGCAGTAAAATAAATTGTCAGTTTTTTGCCATCATACTGGAATTCTGCGTCAACCAGCTTCATTTTCAATCCTCGGAAACCAACCAGTTCCTCGCATGTTTCGAGAACTGACTCCTCCCTCTCGCGAAGCTTCATCATTATTTCTATTTCGTCGTCTCGCGCGCGGCGAAGAATCTCAAGTGCGTATTTGTGCTGGGAATGTGCCTCGAAGTCTTTTTTGCTTATTTGCGCGAAAACCACCCCCATATCACGACCCCGTTCCGCTTGAACAAGAACCCAATCCCCACGCTTCAGACCAAGATGGTTCCGATCTATATAGTAATCTATCCTCCTGCTCTTGAACTCAACTATGTAGTAATCCGGCTCTATATTTGAGTTGTTCTTATTTTTCTTTTTCTGGTTCCATGTCATCTTTTTTCACCTCCGCACTTTTCTTGGCGGTGCCTTTTGCTGTCGTTTTCTTACCTGTTGACTTCGCGGAGGACTCTGGCTTCGCGACTTTTTGCTCGGATTTTTCCTTTTCGCCTTCGGTTTCCCCTTCAGCTTCCTCCTCTTCGCTCTCCTCCTCTATTTTGCATGTAGAAAGGACGAGCTCAATAACCTTTCTCCGCAAAACTGATTCCCGCACCTCTTCCAGCTTGTTTTGGTCTTTTTTAAACACCTCGACCGCAGCGTTGGGGTCTATCCCCTGACTGTATGCCAACCGCCGTATCTCATCCTCTACTTCGCTGTCTGTAACCTCAATTTTTTCCTGCTCCGCTATAGCTTTAGCAATGAACTCGAATGCTATCTGGTTTTTCATCGATTCCTTAACCTGTTCGCGAAGTTTATCAAGCGACTCTTTTGTTATTCTTGTTCCGCCAAGCTTTTCGGCGAGGTATTGGTCAACTCTTAGCATTAAATAGTTTTCGGGTATCTCCACGGGGTTTGCCTTAACGAGCTCGTCTATCGCGCGCTGGGAAAGCACATCTTGCGACGCTCTCGATTTTTGTGCTTTAATGTATTCCTCGACCTCTTTTCGGAATTCCTCTTCAGTGTAAGTCTCGGGCTTACCCATCCTCTTGAAAAACTCAGCGTTCAGTTCCGGAATTTTCTGCTCGTAGATTTTTATTATCTCGAAGTTAAACTCGCCTTTCGTTCCCCGGAAACGCCTGTCTGGAAAAGAATCGGGAAAATCGAGGGTTAAACTGAATTTATCGCCCAATTTTTTCCCTATGAAATCTTTGAAAATCTGGGCATATTCCGGGTCATCAAGGGGAATAAGCGCACGCACAGGTTCCTCATCTCCCTCTCGCGTGAACATAACCTCAACATAATCGTTCTCGGCAACAGGTCTTTCAACCTCGACATACTGGGCATTCCTTATCAAAAAATCCTGTATTTCCCTGTTTACTTCATCCTCAGTTACTTCCACTTTAGGACGCTTCAATGTGAAACCCTTGTATTGTTTCAGTTCTACCTTTGGCGGGACCTCGATAGTGTATTCGACCACAAATTCCTTTTCCGGTTCAAGCGGTTCATGTTTCGGCTTGCTTACAGTTAGTGTCTCTTTTAGTTCTTCGTTTTTCTCCCGCGCTTCCTTAAGAACCTCCTCAAGTATTTCTTCTTTGACCAGTTCTTTTATAGCGTCGCCGTATCGAGCGAGAATAAGCCCTTTAGGCGCGTGCCCCGGACGGAACCCTGGCACGAATAAGTTCTTCGCGTGTTCCGCTACTTTTTGCTCAAGACGGTTCTTTACCTCATCGGCAGCCAGATACCCTCTTACTACGATAGTAACCGAATTTTGCTTTTCTATCTGAATGTCCATCGCTCCTCCAGTTTTATTTAATTCATTTCATAACTGACTTGGCAGCAAGCTGCCCGCAGGCACCCGATATGTCCTTGCCTTTTGAATATCTTATCGTGGCGACTATGCCGTTGGCAAGAAGGTAGCTTTGAAATCTTAGCACCATTCGTCTATCGGGAGGCTTTAAATCAACTCCATCGACCTCGTTATACGGAATCAGGTTTACCTTTGCTGGGAGTCCTTTTATTAGCTTTACAAGTTCATTGGCGTGAACCAAGGAGTCATTGATGCCATCAAACATAACATATTCGAATGTTACCCACCGGCGGGAATATTCGGCATATTTCGGCACGAGCGGGAGCCACGAGCTTATCGGATATTTTTTCGTCGCGGGCATCAGCTTGGCTCTTAGCTGGTCATCAGGAGCGTTAAGAGATATGGCGAGTTTGGGTTTAAGTCCGCTTTCAATAATTTTCTCGATACCGTCGGGTATTCCTATGGTTGAAATCAGGACTCTTCTATGACCAAGTCCAAATCCCACATCAGAAAGCATTACCTTTATTGCTCTTAGAACCTCATCCAAATTATCGAGAGGTTCTCCCATTCCCATAAAGACCACATTTGTAAGCTGGTTGCCTGTATCTCGGATGTAATTTCTCGCGATGTAAAGTTGTCCTACTATCTCGGTTGATGACAAATTTCGCCTGAAACCCATCATGCCTGTGGCGCAGAACCTGCACCCGAACTTACAGCCTATCTGCGAGGAGATGCATACGGTATGCCTTTTTTGTTCAGGATTCGGTATATAAACGGTTTCAACGAGTTCGCCATCTGAGAGTTTGAGCAGGAATTTCACGGCACCGTCCTCGGATTTAGCCAGTTCCACGACCTCGGGTAGTGTGAACTTAGCGTTTTCCGACAGCCAGTCTCTCAATGCCATGGGAAGGTCGGTCATAGCCATAGGGTCGAAAACATCGTGGGAATAAATCCACTTGCATATTTGCTTTGCACGAAAGCGTTTCTCGCCTATGGACTCGAAAAAATGCCCAAGCTCATCGGGCGGTATTCCAAAAAGTTCTTTTTTCTCGTTCGTAGCCATTTTAATCACAATTAAGTATGGGTAACCGCCTTTTCAAGGGAAAAGTTTTAAAACGCGTTATTGCGGGATAAAATGGACCTCATATTGCGAGGACACTGTGGAGCTGCGTCGCTTATTCAAGAGACGAGTGCTATTGCGAGGCATGCTATAGCGTTTCTCTCGCCAATCACGCCAAGCCCCTCGCTGGTTTTTGCTTTTATGGAGACTCTATCCTTTTCTATCCCGAGCTCTTTTGCGAGCACTTCCCGCATGTCAGGAATGTAGGGCAACAGTTTCGGCTCCTCAGCTATTACAGTCACATCAACATTTTTGACCCCTAAACCCTTGTCCTCAAGCATTCTTATCGTTGACCTCAAAAGTTTTATCGAGCTTATTCCCTCAAACTCATCTGAGGTGTCGGGAAAATGCGTTCCTATGTCTCCCAATGCTGCAGCACCGAGCACGGCGTCAATTATCGCATGGATAACCACATCACCGTCAGAATGTCCCAATAGCCCCTTGTGGTATGGGACTTCTATTCCACCGAGAATAAGCTTTCTTCCCTCCACCAGCCTGTGAATATCGAATCCTATTCCTGCGCGCATGTTATTCTATTATTACTTCAACCTTGTTTTCTTCGTCCTCGATATCAACTATATGGAGCGGACCGTAGCTTGAAATTTCCTTTATTAGCTCGTCGATGTCAAGCGAATCAAGGTTTTCTAAGTCGATGTTGATTCCCTTTTCCTGAAGTTTCTCAGTTACCGATTTGGGAATTTTCCCCGAGAATTTCATCCCCATTTTTGCCAAGACTTTTACCAGCCCAAGTGGGAGGTCTATTTTTACCTTTGGTTTTTGCTGGTTGCCCTCGAACACTCGCACCTTAAACCAGTGAGCTTTTTTAGCTTTCTCCTTTTTCTCCGATTCGCCGAGAGCCGATAGAAGCCTTTCCGCTTCCTCAACCGTGATTTTTTTGTCCTCGAGCATCTCGAGGATTCTCTTTGCTTCGCTCATTAACATGCCCTCCTATTTTTTGCTTTAAACGACTTTTTTTACCCAGAACCTTTTATTCTATCCACAGCTTCATCTACCGATATTTCGCCTCTCTCAAGCGCATCGAGAACATCTTTTATCGATACTCTCTCTACCTCGTATGGTTCTGCCCCGAGAGCCTCGCCTATCTGCCTTATTCTCGCTTTCGCTGTTGGGCGGCTAACTCCAAGATAGCGTGCTACCTCACCAATATTGCCATAGCTTGCAACGAATATTTTAAGGATTTCCATTTGTTCGTCGCTAAGCTTTATAGCGCTTTCTTCGGGGTAAAATTCGCCTGATATTTTTGTTCCGCATGACGGGCATTGATATTCCGTTACCATTAGTTTTGAGCCACATATCGGGCAGTTTTTTAATTCTTTGCTCATGGTTTTTAAAATGTTAATTCATCCTTTTAAATATTAAAAGGATTTATCTAAAAATGTCAAGTTAAATTTAAAATTTTTACTGCCTTTTGCGATATCATTAATCGTGACAATAAAAAACCCGACCAATAAGTCGGGCAATGCAACTATCAGAAAGTTATGGCTTTAACTGCTGGGCAAACTAAGATTGTTCTGGCTGAGCTTGCTTGTTTTTCTCTTTATCCTTTTTAGTTACGCGTAATTCCTTTACTTTTGCGGCTTTACCGACCTTCTCGCGCAGGTAATATAGTTTCGCCCGACGCACTTTACCTCTTCTTACTACTTCAATGTTCGTTATGGAGGGTGAGTGGAGCGGGAATATTTGCTCGACGCCTATACCACCTGAGGCTATTTTCCTCACAGTGAATGTCTGGTTTGTGCCTGAGCCATCTTTGGCTATTACTATTCCCTGGAAGAACTGCACTCGAACCTTATCGCCCTCGACTATTTTATAGTAAACCTTTACGGTGTCGCCGGGTTTAAAATCGGGCAGGTCGTCCCGCATATACATCTTTTCCACTTTTCTTATTAGTTGGTCGCTCATTTTCGCCTCCTCCATAAGCCCCTAATAAGTATTAACGCAAAAATTTGGCAAGTATTTTTTACAAAAAATTTTAAAGTTTTTATAATCGCAAAAATTTTCTATCCGAGCCATGGGTAGAGTTCCGATATACTCGGGAAATGTGCAGTTTCTCCTAATTCTTCCTCGATAACGAGCAACCTGTTGTATTTCGCCACTCTTTCTGCGCGACATGGTGCACCCGCTTTTATTTGACCCGAGTTCACTGCTACCGCAAGGTCGGCTATAAAGTCGTCGCAGGTTTCACCGCTTCTGTGGGAGATAACAGTATTCCAGCCGGCTCTGTGAGCGAGCTCCACTGCATCAAGGGTTTTGGTCACTGTGCCTATCTGATTTAACTTTATAAGTGCGGCATTAGCTATTTTTTCTTTTATTCCCCGGGCGATTATCGTGGGATTGGTAACGAATATATCATCACCGACAAGCTGAACAGAGTCGCCGAGCTCAGTTCGCAGCTTTTCCCAGCCAGACCAGTCGTTCTCAGCAAGCCCGTCCTCGATGGAGACGAGCGGAAAATGACCCAAAAGATGCCTGTAATAGTCGATCATTTCTTCAGCCGTGAGTTCTTTACCCTCGAACATGTATTTGCCATCCGAGAAGAAGCTTGATGCTGCGGCATCAATAGCAAGGAACACCTGTTTCCCAAGCGCATATCCGGCAGCCTTAACAGCTTCGGCGATAATCTCCAGCGCCTGGAAATTGTTTTCAAGGTCTGGCGCAAATCCACCTTCATCACCAACTCCCGTTGAAAGCCCTTTAGATTCGAGAACTTTTTTTAAGTGATGATAAATCTCTGAGCCAGCCCTGAGTGCATCACTAAAGCTTTCGAATCCTGCGGGAACTATCATGAACTCCTGTATGTCGAGGTTGTTGTCAGCGTGCACGCCACCGTTTATTACATTCATCATGGGGACTGGCAGGGTTTTCGCGCCCACACCGCCGAGATACTGCCACAATGGTATTCCAAGCTCCATCGCGGATGCGCGTGCGACAGCCATGCTTACACCCAAAACCGCATTCGCGCCAAGTTTCGATAGGTTCTCGGTGCCGTCGAGCTCGAGCATTACAAGGTCTATACCACGCTGGTC
>JAGGRZ010000169.1 GCA_021159335.1 bacterium | reverse complement strand
GCAGCGAAAATGACGGATAGAAGTATCGCCAACAAACCCCCATACTTCATTTGAACCTCCTCATGTTAATTTTTTTCCCACAATCTAATTAAATAAAGCCATTATTTGCTGTCAAGCAATTAAAATCGTTTGTTAAAACGGGCTTTGGATACAATTTTTGTGGTTTAGATTTTGCTTGATTTTCGGGAGGATATAGATAAGAATAAGAGATGGTTGCGCCCTTAGCTCAGCTGGATAGAGCGTCGGACTACGAATCCGAAGGTCGCAGGTTCGAATCCTGCAGGGCGCGATAAATTTTATTTTATCGCTATGGATTTCACGCAGATAAAAGCTGAACTTAAGGAAAGAATCGCAGCCACAAGAAACCCATTGAAAAAACTTTATTATTGGGTTCTGGGGTGGGCATATTCTAAATACGGCGTCTGGGCTCTTATATTCACCGCTTTCTCGGAATCGAGCTTCTTCCCTGTCGCCCCCGATTCCCTTATACTTCCCATGTCGCTTTCCAGACCAAAGCGTGCTTTTTATTATGCTGGGTTGGCAGCTGTGTTTTCAGTTCTTGGCGGAATGCTGGGCTATGCTATCGGTTTGTGGCTTATGAAAAGCATCGGAGTAAAGCTTCTCACGCTTTACGGTGCCATGGATAAATTCAACGAGATAGCGAGACTTTATAACAAATACGATGCCGTAGCAGTCGCAGCCGCGGGGTTTACACCTATACCGTATAAAGTTTTCACCATAGCTGCTGGAGCCTGCAAAATAAATTTCCTCGTTTTTGTCGTCGCATCAGCAGCCAGCCGCAGCGCAAGATTCTTCCTTGAAGCCGCCCTGATGTATTTTTTCGGTGAGCCAGCAAAAATATTCATCGAAAAGTATTTTAACTGGATTATTCTCGCAACATTTATAGCAGGAGTTGTGGGGTTTGTGGTGGTCAAGTATGCTATAAAGTAGTTTTCGCACAATCCTCGATTCGCTATCTTTCCTTGAAATAACAGGATTCGTCGATATATAAAATTTAACAATTGGTATAACCAGCAAAAATATTCATCGAAAAGTATTTTAACTGGATTGTTCTCGCAACATTTATAGCGGGAGTTGTGGGGTTTGTGGTGGTCAAGTATGCTATAAAGTAGTTTTCACTGAATCCTTAATATGCTATCTTTCCGTTGAAATAACGGGATTTGTCGCTATATAAAATTTAAGAATTGGTATAAATTAGTTTCTCGTGCGTGGAGGGCTTTGGTGAGGCGATGGATAACCGTAACATTCATTTTAACTTTAATAGCGGTTGCTTGCGCCAACGAGGAACTTCTGCAACTTCGCAGGGCACAGCTTGACAGCATAAAAGAAGCGATAAGAAAGAAAGGAGCCAAATGGCAGGCAAGCATGACCCCAGTATTTCTGCTTTCCGATGAAGCCAGAAAGAATCTTCTTGGCGAGATAAGTTTGTTTCCATCGGATACACCCCCCGAATGGGTCCCACAAAGAATTCATTTTGTGGTGCCGTCAACGACATCGAGCTTCGACTGGCGAAATCATTCGGGCAGGGATTGGACTACCCCTGTTCGTGACCAGGATAGCTGTGGTTCTTGTTGGGCTTTTGCCACAGTCGGGAGCTTTGAAGCATGTATAAACATTTATGCTGATTCAGCTGAATTTGACCCCGACCTTTCCGAACAGCAGCTCGTTTCGTGTGACACTATGTTTGGCGGGTGCTCGGGTGGTTCGTTTGCCGGTAGATATCTCGTTAACACAGGGCTTTTCGATGATAGCTGCATGCCATATGTCGCTTACGACCAACCATGCACCTCGCGATGCAGTGACTGGCAAAGCAGAATAAAATTTAAGGCGCTGGCATATTATAATGTCACGGGTGGCGCCGACAGCGCAGGGATAGAAAACATAAAAGAAGCCGTTTTAACTCATCCTGTTTACTCCTCGATGCGGGTTTACTCAGATTTTCTCTCATACTCAGGCGGTGTTTACGAGCATGTTGCTGGAAGTTACATTGGCGCTCACGCGATAGTCATAGTTGGTTTTAATGATACGGACTCGGCGTGGATATGTAAAAACTCATGGGACACTACATGGGGTGAATCGGGCTGGTTCAGGATAAAATACGGAAATTGCGGAATAGGAACATATTGTCGGGTTATAGTGCCCGCAACGAGGGTGGAAATAAATTCCGAATACAATCAGGTTTATCCTCACCTTGGCACATACTTCATTGGGTTCGACAGCACGCTCGAATTTTATGCCGTGTCACCCGTGATGGGCGGTGGCGATACGGTTTTTGCGTTTGATTGCTGGAATGTCACCGGCAAGGACGATTCGACGATAGATACGACTGATGTCAGCCTTACAATAGATTTTCCAACAACTATTACCGCTCAGTGGGACACTATTACTGGTGTTCCAAAAGTCGATGTAACTCTGCTTACTGACCCAGATGGGCTTACGATAAAATTCGCGAGGATACCGTATACAGGCGACACAACGATAACATGGATGGCGGAAAGCACGGTAACGATAACCACCGATTCCACTCAGTGGATTGAGGTAAGCGATGTGGTTATGAGAAGATATTATTTTACCAGCTGGGACCCCGATTCACCGCGCACATTTTCCTACGAACTTTCCGACACGAGCGGTGCCGATACATTTTCCGCGAGTTTCTCGACCGACTCAACTAAGTTCCTCCTGACCTTCGATTCCACACCGATAAAGTGCGAATTCATATTCTCTGCCGCTCCTATAACAGACCCCACAATTACCGCGCCCGTATCATTCTGGTCTGATTCGGGATACAGTTTTTTCGTGTCTGCGGAGAACAAAAACCTGATAGATTCTTCGTGGCGGTTCACGCATTGGGAGGATTCATGCACCGATTACCTTAGAGCTATAAACACAACTGGTCCCGATACATTCGTTGCCGTTTTGGAAAAGTTTTTCAGGTTCGATGTTCGCAATGGTGGTCATGGAACGGTCGGTGTTGGAAGCAATGTTGTTGATAATTTATGGGTTCACGAGGACAGTGTTGGAACGCTTTGGGTGGACTCCACATTGGTTAGAACGAGCGAGCTTTATGGTTTTATTTTCAAAGGATTCGTGGGAACCCATCCTACGAGCGCATGTACGCTCACAGTGACTATGGATGGTCCCGTTTACGATACTGCATCCTGGGATAGTGCAGCGCACATAATAGCATACTCAGAGCACGGAACGACATGGGGAACTGGCTGGTATGTTATTGATAGTATCGCCGTGATAGGCGCTCAGGATACTGTCGTGGAAGGTGTTGATACTTTTATTTTTGCAGGATGGTCAGGTATAACATTTTCTACTGCGAACCCATGCACGCTCGTTGTGGACAGCGGAGGCACTGCGTTCGCGGTTTGGGATACTGTTTATCTTGCCCTCCACGATTCATTAGGGTTAAAACCCCGGAAAGAATTCTTGGTTTTCGTTTCGCCGAATCCATTTAATTCCACCGTGAAAATCGAGTCCGATGTAGGGTGCGAGGGTCTTGTGGTTGATGTATTCGATGTTCTGGGCAAAAAGGTTGTGACTCTGGCTGGAGGAAATGCTAAGCGCGAAAGATGTGTTGTAACCTGGTCACCGTCAAAAAGTTTGCCCTCCGGGGTTTACATAGCAGATGTTCACCTGCCAGAAAATCCTTCCATAAGGCAGCGAAAAATTTTAATTTATTTGAAGTAAGCCGTTTTGTTATAATAGGCTCAAATCCAGAAAAGGGGATTAATGTGAATTACGAGCGGGAGAAAAAGTATTTTATGTCTTATTGCGGCTCGTACTGCCGTCTTTGTGATTGGCACACGGGCAAAATAAAACGAACATTCATTCGTGCGGCTGGCATGGTGGATGAGTTCGGATTCGCAAAGCTTTTTAGGGATGATATGGATTGGGAGAACCTTATGCTTGGTCTTTCGAGAATAGATGGAAGGGGCGTGGCGGGAATCTCGCGAAAAAGATAGTTTTTGGATTTTGTGCGTAAAATCTGAGGGGAATCGGAAATGAATGTAAATGTAAGAAAAATTACTGCATTCGTGCTAATTACCTTCGCTATAAACTGGGCGATAGTTTTTGCTGCGGTTATACTTGGCGTTTCGTGGAATACCCCGATGGCTACTGCTGTGGGGGTTGTTTACATGTTTGTTCCGCTGGTTTCAGCTTACATAGTGCAGAAGGGTTTTTACAAAGAGCCAGCTCGCGCCGCATTCGGAATAAATTTTAGGCTTAATAGGTGGTGGCTTTTCGCTTGGCTTTTGCCTCTGGGATTCGCGGGCGGAACATTTCTCGTTAGCTTGCTTTTCCCAGGAATAGAATTTTCGCCCGATATGGCAGGCTTTTTCGAAAGACTTCGCCAGTTTGTTCCCGCTGATAAAGTCGCTGAAATGAGGAAAATGGTTAGCTCGCCATTATCAGTACTTATCATAACTGTTTTTCAGGGGCTTGTAGCAGGCGCAACTATAAACGCTGTTGCTGGTTTCGGGGAGGAGGTAGGCTGGCGAGGACTCTTGATGCGGGAATTGGCGCCCTTAGGTTTCTTCAAGTCATCGCTTATGATAGGATTTTTGTGGGGAATTTGGCATGTTCCTCTCGTGATTCAGGGGCATAATTATCCGCAACATCCGCAATTCGGAGCGGTGATGATGGTTGGCTGGTGCATTTTGCTTGCGCCGATATTTAACTTTATTAGGCTCAAGTCGGGTTCGGTTATTGCCGCATCTATTTTGCACGGGACATTGAACGCGACATATGGTATTCCAATAATGTTCATAAGAGGTGGCAATGACCTGCTTGTAGGGATAACGGGACTTGCGGGATTTATCGTGCTCGCAGTCGTTAATCTGCTGATTTTCATTTTCGGGAATCCTGAAAAGCTCATATTAAAATATTTTAATTAGCTTGATTTTTCATTTTTTATTGCTATATAATATATTAGTAATAATGATAAATTTCGGTAGATTAAGATAAAGCTAAGACTATGTGAGATTCAGAGGAGTAATAATCCTTTGATACCATTTTGAATGAGGAAACATGACTTTGTGTGATTGGATGTATGAACGCAATACTAAGCCCACTTTCCAAAGTTTGGATGATATCCGCAATGCGGATATGGATGAGCCATCCGAAAAAGCAATACTGAATACACTTTCCAAAATTCGGATGATATCCGCAATGCGGATATGGCTGAGTTGTCCGAAATTGCGGGCTATGAGGTTAGGAAAAGGTTAAAACATGGCGGATATATTATATAATCGAGGTGGCTGAAAAATGGTAATATTAACAGCAATAATTCATAAAGAAGAAGATGTGTATGTTGCTGAATGTCCTGAAGTCGGAACCGTGAGTCAAGGTAAGACTATTGAAGAAGCAATCTATAATTTAAAAGAAGCAACTGAATTGTATCTTGAAGAGTTTCCGCTGGAAGAAAAAGATCATCCGCTCCTCACAACTTTTGAGATATCAATAGAAATGGGGGCCAAGAAAGTTGCCAAAGCTTAGAAATGTTTCTGGAGAAGAAGTTGTCAAAAT
>JAGGRZ010000168.1 GCA_021159335.1 bacterium | reverse complement strand
TAACATAGTCCCCCAGAACCTCTATCCCGCCTACCCAGGGGTCGCGCAAATCATCCGTAGGGCAACGCCAGCTGCCTACTACCTGCATGTTGTAGCCCTGAGGGAAAGCGAGGGAAAGGACGAGTAAGATTAATGTCGAAATAATTAGCTTTCGGGGCATAAATGAACCCTCCGAAAATTTTTGAGCGCTTATTTTATATTATTGGAAAATTGGGGGTGTGGCAATAGGAAAGTGAGGGAAGCGCAAAAATCCATCCTCGAGTAAACGCAATTCAAGTTTAAGTTCTATAACACACCCACAACTCCACTTTTCACCCATTAATCTCTTGACCAGGAAAACTTTTGCTGCGATATTTTGTTGTGTTCATAGGAGTGGTAAAAAAACCCGTTGTATCTACTGTTAAGCATAAGGCATACACTGGGCAAAAACTTCTTCTCGTCAGGGCTATCGACCCTGTAACCAGAGAGGAGTACGGCGACACATACATTGCGATAGACTTTGTTGACGCCGGCGAGGGAGATGTGGTTCTCGTTTCGCAGGAGGGCGACGCGACGAGGATGGTTTTGGGGGACCCCACGGCGCCAGTAAGGTCGTTTATAGTGGCTGTAATAGAAAACTGGAAAATAGACAAAAGCCTTCTGGAGGAAAGCGATGATTACAGTTGATGACATTAAAGCTGACCCGCAGGTTCGCGAGCTTATCCAGCTTACCGACAGAAATCTCGAAATAATAGGCTATACCGAGCATGGTTTCAGGCATTGCGACATCGTTGCAGAACGAGCCGGAAAGTTGCTAAGAGACCTCGGCTACGACGAAAGGCGTGCTCAACTCGCCGAAATAGCCGGCTATCTCCACGACATAGGAAACATAGTGAACAGACGCCACCACGCTTTTCATGGTGCTGTTATCGCACTCGATATATTGAAACGCATGGGAATGGATTATACCGAGGCGCTCGAGATTGCCGCAGCGATTGGCAACCACCATGAGGGTGAAGGTGAACCTATATCCGAGATATGTTCTGCGCTCATTATTGCCGACAAATCCGATGTCCACAGAGACCGGGTCCGAAACCCGAACACCGTGGCGTTCGACATTCACGACCGAGTAAACTATGCCGCAAGGGAAAGCAACATAATAGTCGTAGATGATAATACGATTGAGCTTTCGATACTTATTGACCCCGACATATCGTCCGTGATGGAGTATTTTAAAATCTTTCTCGATAGAATGGAAGCCTCAAGAATCGCAGCCGAATTTCTCGGCAAAAAATTTGAGCTCGTGATAAACGGCGTAAGACTGTCGTAGATTCCGCTTATGGACAACGAATCAGTAATAAAGCAGGTTATTCAAACTATGTGGTCCCAGCTTGCGGCGCCAAAGTGCATCGACGGCACCGAGTGCTTAAACTGCGAATACTGCATTGTAAGAAACACCGTCGGGACGAAGGCTATAATAGATGCAGGCGCAGAGAGGGTTTCATCGGCATTAGGAGCAGTAACCAACAATACCGACATAGCCCGTCTCGTCGACCATACTCTTCTCAAACCCGATGCCACGGAACAGGACATAAGAAAGCTTTGCGAAGAGGCTATGAAGTACAAATTTGCCGCGGTTTGCGTTAATCCATACTGGGTGCCTCTGGCAAGGAAACTTATCACCGACCCCAAAATAAATGTCTGTTCCGTAGTGGGATTTCCTTTGGGAGCAAATAAAACCGTCGTGAAAGCGTTTGAGGCAGAAGCAGCCAAAAAGGATGGCGCCAACGAGTTCGACATGGTGATAAACATCGGGGCATTGAAAAGCAAAGATTACAAAACTGTTTTTGAGGACATAAAAGCCGTGGTCGAGGCTGTTGCTCCCGACACAGTCAAGGTCATAATAGAGACGGCGCTTCTTACGGATGAGGAAAAAGTTGAGGCATCGGCGATAGCTCGGGAAGCTGGTGCGCATTTCGTGAAAACATCGACGGGATTCGCGAAAGGTGGCGCAACTGTCCACGACATAGAGCTTATAAGGCGTGTTGTGGGTGAAACCATGGGGGTCAAAGCTTCGGGCGGCATAAAAGATTATCAAACCGCTGCGAAAATGCTTGCCGCAGGCGCCACCAGAATAGGCGCTTCCGCTGGAGTAAGAATAGTGGAGTCCAAACCAGAGTAGCTGCCCATGAGGTATTCACGCCAAAATCCCGACGAAAAATCATTCTTTATTGATACTCATGCTCACCTCGACTTTCCGCAATTTGATGGCGACAGAGACGAGGTCATAGAAAGGGCAAAGTCTTTCGGCGTGGTCCGAATAATTAATCCCGGAGTTGACCTCGAGTCGTCTCAAAGGGCAATAAAGCTTTCAGAAAATTATTATCATGTTTTCGCAGCCGTGGGAATTCATCCTCACGAAACCGCGAATCTTCCCGACGACTGGCTCGAGAGGCTTGAGCATTTAGCCTGTCATCCCAAAGTGGTCGCCATAGGCGAGATAGGACTCGATTTCTACCGTGACCTCTCCCCGCGCGATACCCAGAAAAGAGTGTTTAGTGCACAAATAGAGCTTGCCAAAAGGCTTTCACTGCCGATGATTCTGCACATAAGAAATGCCCACAATCATGTGAAGAAAATCCTTGAGGAGCATGGCTATTTCAAGGGCGTTATGCATGCTTACTCAGGCGATGAAAAATTTCTGTCGTGGGCTTTGGACAAGGGTTTTTATGTAGGCTTCGGTGGTCCAATAACCTTTAAAAATTATAAAAAGCACTATCTTGTAAGGATGACTCCTTTAGAAAGAATTCTCTCCGAAACGGATTGCCCATATCTTTCGCCTCATCCTTATCGAGGCAAACGCAACGAACCCGCACGAATTCCCCTGATCGTGGAAAAAATTGCGGAAGTTTGTGGAAAAACTTTAAGCGAAACGGCAAACACCATAGCGAAAAATGCGGAAAAGCTTTTCGGCATACCAGCTCCCGCGAAAGCAAAATCGGTAAAAAGTCTTGGTCAAAATTTTCTCATTAACCCCAAAATAGCGGACCGCATTGCTAATCTTTCGGGAGAGGGCGAGCTTTGCGTTGAGATAGGACCTGGCAAAGGCATTCTTACTGAGCGTTTGGTCAATCGTTTCAGCAGGGTAATCGCCTTAGAGCTCGACGAGGATTTGGTGAGATTACTCTGGGGAAAATTCGAAAACCTATTTGTGGTTCACATGGATTTCCTAAGAGCTGATATATCGCGTATATCGCGATTTTACGACACAAAAGCGGTAGTAGTAGGAAACATACCATACTCGGTAACTTCGCCTATACTCTTTCATATCCTTGCTCACAGGACTGCCATTAAGGAGGCTTTACTTATGGTTCAGCGTGAGGTCGCAGAAAGGCTTCTGGCATCCCCGGGGAGCAAAACATACGGTATCCCCACCGTTATATTGGGCAGACACTTTACCATCAAGCGTTGCTTCAATGTTTCACCTGCTAATTTCAGCCCTCAGCCCGAGGTGACATCAACGGTAATAAAGCTCATTCCGCGGAAGGAACCGTTATGTCCCGATGTCGATGATGAGCTTTTCTCGAAAGTAGTGCACAAAGCATTTGCTCACAGAAGAAAAACCCTGGCTAACAATCTTAAGGAGTCCTTTCCCGAAATTTATGAGTCTCTTTTGGGCGAATACGCTGGATTACGCGCCGAACAACTTAATATAATGGATTTTTGTGAGATATGTAAAAAATTGCGCAATTTTAGTTAGGTGAACAAAATAACCTATTGAAATTATTAAAAATGTTCGTATAAAGATAATTATTAGAAAACGGGGAGTGATATGGCACCGCGGCTTGGCGAAATGCTTCTTAAGGCTGGTAAGATTACCAAGGAGCAGCTTGAGGAGGCTTTGGAATATCAGAAAAAGCACGGCGGGAAAATAGGCGAGATACTCCTTAAGCTTGGTTATATAGAGGACGAAAATGTTTTAAATACCTTCCTCGCAAAACAACTCAACATAGGCGCAGTTCAACTCGAGGACCTTGAGCTTGACCCCGAAGTAGTTAACCTTATTCCGGTGGACCTCGCCCGAAAGTATAATGTTATAGCCGTTATAAAGATAGGTAAGATGCTTTTTGTGGCGACCAACGACCCCCAAAATGTGTCGGCGTTCGATACGCTAAAGTTCGTGACTGGATGCGAGATTCAACCTGTAGTGGCGTCGAAGGATGCTATAGCTAAAGCTATCGATAAATACTATGGGTTATCGGAATCCATTGACGAGATAATGAGCGAGGTTGCCGAGAACATGGAGGTCGTGGAAGAGGAGGAGGAAAGCCTCGACGAGTCCGAACTTCAAAGAGCTGTGCAGGATAAGCCTATAGTTAAGCTCGTTAACTCGATAATACTTGACGCCATAAAAATCCGCGCATCGGACATTCATATCGAGGTTTACGAGAAACGATTCAGGGTTAGATACAGGGTTGACGGGGTCCTAAGGGAGGTTTTGCAACTCCCGTATGGCTTGAGACACGCGGTCATATCGAGAATTAAGATTCTTTCTAAGCTCGATATATCGGAGCGAAGATTGCCGCAGGACGGCAGGATAAAAATTCAGGCGTATGGAAGGGCGATAGACCTCAGAGTTTCTATACTACCGTGCATATACGGTGAGAAAGTAGTGATGCGAATACTTGACCCACAAACACTGATGCTCGACATACGAAAACTTGGGTTCCCGGATAGAGCGATGAAGGAATTCAACAAAGCCATTCACCTTCCTTACGGGATGATTCTCGTTACCGGTCCTACTGGTTCGGGTAAGACGACCACTCTGTATTCAGCACTGCAGACTCTAAACACGCCCGATGTGAACATAATGACCGCTGAGGACCCAGTGGAGTTTAATATAGATGGTATAAATCAGGTTCAGGTTCACCCCGAGATTGGCTTGACATTCGCTTCTGCGCTCAGGTCATTCCTAAGACAGGACCCTAACATAATTCTTGTGGGCGAGATAAGAGACCAAGAGACCGCGGACATAGCAATAAAAGCAGCGTTAACGGGACACCTCGTGTTCTCGACACTTCACACGAACGATGCCCCTTCAACAGTAACGAGGCTTATTGATATGGGTGTTCCGCCATTTCTCGTGGCGAGCGCAGTAAAGCTCGTTATGGCGCAGAGGCTTTTAAGAAGAATTTGCAAGGAGTGCAAGGTAGAATACGAACCCGAACCAGAAAAGCTCGAGATACTTGGAATAGACCCTGATGAGGTGAAGAAAAAAGGACTTAAGTTCTATAAAGGCGAGGGTTGCCCGGCATGCAATGGCACAGGTTACAAGGGAAGAATAGCGGTTTTCGAGGTGATGCCAATAACGCGTGAGATTCAAAAACTCATTATCGAAGGTGCGTCAGCACTGGAAATAGAAGAGGTGGCTTCCAAGCAGGGTATGAGAACCCTCAGACAGGAAGCCATAGACAGAATGTTTGAGGGAATAACCACAATAGACCAGGTAATAACTGAAACGACAACATAATAGATATTTTTGGCACATTTACCCCCCACCTTTTACTTAACGAATTGCAATCGCAACACTGCATTAATTGACTTTTGAGATTTGTGTAGATATTTTTACCGGATGAAATCGCCGAATTACATAAGAAATTTTTCCATTATAGCACATATAGACCACGGGAAATCGACTCTTGCGGACAGGCTCCTTGAGCTTACGGGTGCAGTTCCCCCCGATCGCATGATCGAGCAAATACTCGACGACATGGAACTCGAGCGCGAACGCGGTATAACGATCAAAGCGCATGCGATAAAGCTCGATTATAAAGCCCCTGATGGCAACATCTACGAACTGAATCTTATCGATACGCCCGGTCATGTTGATTTTTCATACGAGGTATCCCGCTCTCTGGCATCGTGTGAAGGCGCACTTCTCGTAGTTGATGCAACGCAGGGCGTTGAGGCCCAGACTGTGGCCAATATATACATGGCGCTTGAAAACAATCTCGAGATTATTCCTGTCGTGAATAAAATTGACCTTCCCGCTGCACATCCCGATGATGTCGCGCAGCAAATAGTAGACATCCTCGGTGGTAGTAAGGACGATGTGATTTTCGTTTCAGCAAAAACCGGAGAGAATGTGGATAAAGTGCTTAAAGCTATAGTTGAGCGCATTCCACCTCCATCGGGTAAACCCGACGCGCCTCTTAGAGCGCTGGTTTTCGACTCTTATTACGACAAATATCGCGGTGTCGTCCTTTATGTGAGAATATTTGACGGACGGATTAGAGTAGGCGATAAAATCCTTCTCATGGCATCGGGTAAGGAATACGAGGTCGATGAACTCGGCTACCTGAGATTGGAGCTTGAGAAAGCTGATGAACTCGTAGCGGGCGAGGTAGGCTATATTATAGCCAATATAAAGGATGTTCGCGATGCAAGGGTAGGCGATACGGTGACCTTGGCGGAAAACCCCGCGGATGAGCCTCTGCCAGGGTATCGTGAGGCTAAACCTATGGTTTTCTCCGGATTTTATCCGACCGACCCTGATGACTTCGAGGAGCTTCGCACGGCACTTGAAAAATTAAGGCTTAATGATGCCTCGCTAACCTTTGAGCCTGAATCCTCGAAAGCGCTGGGATTCGGCTTCAGGTGCGGATTTCTTGGAATGCTTCACATGGAAATAACACAAGAGCGTCTATATCGCGAATTCGGATTGGACCTCGTTGCAACCGTTCCCAATGTTAGATACAAAGTGGTCACCACCAAAGGTGAAACACTCTGGATAGAGCGCCCGTCAGACCTTCCGGAGCCTACTCGTATTGACCACATCGAAGAGCCAATAATAAGTGCTGAGATAATAACTCCACACGAGTTTATAGGCGCCATAATGGAGCTCGTGAAAAATCGACGCGGAATATATGTTGGCTCAGATTATGTGGACCCAAAAAGAACTCTGCTTAAATTCGAGATACCCCTTGCAGAAATTATCTTCGACTTCTACGATAAACTAAAGACTATTTCCCGGGGTTACGCGTCGCTTGACTACGACTTTCTTGAGTATCGCACCTCAGATTTGATTAAGCTCGACATACTCGTTAACGGCGAGATAGTTGACGCGCTTTCCATGATAGTCCATCGCGATGAGGCATATATGTGGGGTCAGAAAATGGTTTCCAAGCTTAAAAAACTCATTCCTAGACAGCTTTTTGAGGTCGTGATAAAGGCGGCGTTCGGTAAAAGGGTTATCTCGCGAGCAAGGATAGCGCCACTGAGAAAGGATGTTACTGCCAAATGCTATGGCGGTGATGTTACAAGAAAAAGAAAACTTCTCGAGAAACAGAAAGCGGGCAAGCGTAAGATGAAAATGGTGGGCTCGGTAGAGATACCTCAGGAGGCTTTTTTCGCCGTGCTTAAAATAGAAAGGTAAGAAATTAATTAATGATACCTTACGAAATAAGCATCAAATCTTCCTGCGCCGAACGACTCGGTAACCCCTGAAGCGAAAATTGCTCCATCATCACGGACAATTATGCTGTAGAATATGTCGGTATATGGACCACCGAAAGTCATATACCAACCTCTCGTACCTACGGATGATAACATTACAATAAGCGCATTAGAACGGCTTGATGGGTCTAAAACTCCACAAACAAGTAATTTTCCGTCCGAAAGCTCAACTATATCGTAACCTGCGCTTTCCCGCCCTGAAAAATCAATAATATTTTGCCAAATAACATCGCCAACAGGTGAGATTTTCATTATGTATATTCCTCTCAATCCTGTCCTTGGTTCAACGGCATTGCCAAGTATTATGTAGTTTCTGTCGCGCGTTTCAATAACTTTTGTTGCCTCGATGTGCATAATAGAGTCAGTATATGTTCTATTCCAAAGAATGCTTCCTGAAGGATTAATTTTCATCGCCATAATATCGCTTTTCATACCGCCACTTGAGGAACGAGTAAATCCAGCTATAACAAGATTGCTATCGGATGTCTGCACCACCGATTTTGCGACATCAAGAAATGGTCCACCGAAATTTCTTTGCCAAACGATATTTCCCATATAATCGAGTTTAACAACTAAAAAGTCTCCGAAATGCATCATTGAGGACTCATCGTAGCGCATTTGAGATACACCGCAAAAAACAACCCCGCCGCTTGTTGGAGCTGTGGAGTAAAATATATTTATGTAAGAGGTGTCGATTTTTTTGGTCCAAAATGTATCACCGACCTCGTTTAACGTTGCAGCAAAAGCCTTGCTTCGAAAGGTAGATGTAGTAGGGTCCCAATGAAGGTCGTAGGTTCCACATAATATATAGGTTCGATGGATAAAGCGTTTTATATCATACGCTATGTCATCATAGGGTCCACCGTAAATAACCATCCAATTCTCATGTCCTGATTCATCGATATTAAAAACCATTATATCTTTGCCGCCATAACGCAATGGTTCACAATAACCAGCAAGCGTGAACTCAAGGTCCAAAGAACACATGCTGTACACTACATCATCATTATTTATCCCATAGTATCGCTCAATGGTCGCCTGTCCGAATGCGAGCGATAAAAAAACTATGGGTAAAATGAAAAACCTTCGCATCAACTTCCTCCCCTTATCAATCGGATGCCCTTTTTTGTGGTATCAAATCTCTTATCCCGTATCTGTCTATCTTTCTGTAAAGTGTTGACAGGTCTATGCCCAGCTTTTCTGCTGCCAGCGCTTTATTCCAGTTCGTCCGGGCGAGCGTATAAAAAATGTAAGCTTTTTCCATTTCTTCAAGCGATTTTATGTCGTCAACATTTTCGAATATCGCCTCGAAAGGCTTTTGACCTTGGGCGCTGACTTCCTCTACGATGTACTCTGGCAGATGTTCTGGCGTTATGATTTCGTCGTCGCAAAGTATCGCTGCCCGCTCAAGGACATTCTCAAGTTCCCTGACATTGCCCTCCCATGGCGCGTTAAGAATAAGTTCTTTAGCTTCATCGGAAAGTTTTTTTATCGGTTCGTTGCGCTTTAATGCCACCCTTTCAAGAATCGAATATGCTATGGGCAAAATGTCTTCCCTGCGCTCCCTGAGCGGTGGGATATGTATGTGTATGACATTAAGTCTGTAGTAAAGGTCCGCGCGGAACCTGTTCTGATCCACGAGCTCCTTTAAGTTTTTGTTCGTTGCGGCAACAAGTCTTATGTCAACTTTTACGGGGGTTGTCGAGCCCAGCGGAACAAATTCATAGGTCTCAAGAATTCTTAAAAGTTTTGCTTGAATCGGCAAAGGCATTTCGGCGACCTCATCGAGGAAAAATGTGCCACCATCAGCGGCTGCGAAAAGTCCAATTTTATCCTTCGTGGCACCTGTGAATGCCCCCTTCTTGTAGCCAAATAGCTCGCTTTCGAGAAGAGTTTCTGGCACCGCCGCACAATTTATCGACACGAAAGGCCCGCCTGAGCGTGGGCTGAGTTCGTGAATTGCTCTGGCTATTATTTCCTTGCCTGTTCCGCTCTCACCCGTTATAAGAACTGTGCTTTCCGTTTGCGCAATTTTCTTAACGAGTTCGCGAATTTTCTGGGCGGACTTGCTCGTTCCTATGAAGCCGTCTATAGCTTCTGTTTTGGTCAATTTTTGCTTTAAGAGCCGATTCTCGACCTTAAGCTTCCTTACATCGAGCGCCCGCTTTATTATGAACTTTATCTGATCGACACTGAAAGGTTTGGTTATGTAGTCGAAAGCATCAAGCCGGAGTGCCTCTATCGCGCTATTTATCGAGGCATACGCAGTTATTATTATTATCGGTATGTCGGGGTCTTTTTCTCGAATCGCCTTCATGAGGTCTATGCCACTTTTGCCGGGCATCATTATGTCTGCTATTATTATGTCGAAATCGTTCTGCTGAAACTTTGTCAAAGCTGTATTATAATCCCGGGCGGTGGAAACATCGTAACCCTCTGAACTGAGCATTATAGACAGAAGTTCTCTTATTCCGGGTTCGTCATCGACCACGAGTATTTTGGGCGAGGATTTGTTCATAGTTATCTTTAATAAATGAATATCACTATTTTTGAGCTTTTTTCAATAAAATTTTTGGCGGGAAATCTATACCTTTGATAGTCTTCTTGAAGTGCTTAGCTGTATTATTGACCCCAACACGGCGAGAATCGCCACATAAGCGTAGGCCTGCTTATAATGAGTTAGAATGCCGGCCGGCATCTGTCCATAAACGCCGCAAAGAAGCACTATAGCTCCACCGACTGCCGTGGCAACTATGACTATCAGGGTTCTCATTATAAATGCTATAAGCACGCCAAAAATTATCGCACCAAGCTTCATCACGAGGTCGTTGGCTATAAAGTATTCGGGCGGGATAAGGTCGTAGCACAGATATCCCAGAAATCCGCCCAGAATTATCAACGCCATTACTTTCGAGTGCTTAAAGAAACCCAGTCCAAGAAGACCGGCGAGTAGCACTACAATTATGCCCAGGACTGTGCCCAGCCCAGCGGAATTAGCGATAAGCGCTCCTATAGTAGCACCAACCGCGAAACCAAGAAGCCCGATAATTTTGAAATAGAGAATTCTTCCCCCGAAAAGCAGTAAAAGCCCGAATATTATCGCTAAGATTCTATGAACAGCGTAGTCCATCGTTTCAAATTCTTACTCTCTTGGATTTATGCTGATAAGTTGCCAATCTATTTTCCCATTTTCGATGGTTAATATTCCCCAGCTTCCTTTCTTTGAGAAAATATTCCCGCTTAGGGCGCCGGGATTTATGACTCTTATTCCTTTTATGGTCTGGTCGAGGGGGGTGTGGGTGTGACCGAAAAGGACTATGTCGAATTTCTCATTCGGGTAGGTTTCGCTAATTTTTCTCAGCACTTTTAATTCGAGACCAAATGGAGGTCCCCATCCGTGAATTACTCCGATTTTTACGCCTTCAAGTTCGATTATAAGCGTTTCAGGAAGTGCCTGCTTTACCTCGGTATCATCCATGTTGCCGTGAACGCCGTAGAAAAGCTTTAGCCCTCGAAAGAAGTCGAGGGCATCCATATTAGTGTAGTCACCGCAATGAATAACGCCATCGAATTCATCCAATCTCTCAACAAAACTTCGCGGAAACACGCTAAGCCGCTGCCCTATGTGAGTGTCTGATACTACAGCTATTCTCACGGCTTACTTCTTCTTTTTATGTCTATCTCGTTTCCTGCGCTTTTTGAATTTATGGCGCTTTACTTTCCTTAATTTGCGTTTTCTCCCGCAGGGCATCTATTACCTCTCTTTTATTTTCGAACTGGAAAAATCCGCTTTCCAAAAAAATCCGATTTTATAATTTAGCAAGCCTTTTTTATTTCTCAACGAAAAATAAGCCTAAAATCTAGATTTTAAATAAAAATTTGCTAAAAATAACTTGACTTGTAAAGTGAAGAGGATAAAATAATTAAGCAAAAAGTCAGAGGTGGATTATGCCGAGAAGGAGAAGAGCACAGAAAAGGCAATTGCCGCCCGACCATAGATACGGCAGCGTATTGGTCACGAGGTTTATAAACTCGCTCATGAGGCGCGGCAAGAAGACGGTTGCGCAGAGAATTTTTTACGATGCGCTCGACCTTATTGAGCAAAAAACTGGCAAACGAGGTATAGACATTTTTGAGCGCGCAATCCAGAATGTCCGCCCACAGCTTGAGGTTCGTTCAAGGCGTGTCGGCGGAGCGACATATCAGGTGCCCGTGGAAGTGCGACCTGACAGGCAAATATCCCTCGCTATTCGGTGGATCATTCAGCACGCAAAAATGCGCCACGAGCACGGTATGACGCAGAAACTCGCCGCTGAAATAATAGATGCGGCAAACAACACTGGTGGCGCAATAAAGAAAAAAGAAGATACACTTAAGATGGCGGAAGCCAATAGGGCGTTCGCCCATTACCGATGGTGATTTTTAATATAAACTGGGCAGGGCGACTCCAAAAACGGGGTCGCCTTTTTATTTATGGAGCACCATGGAAGAAGTTCCGAATACATACGACATAAAAAAGATTCGCAATATAGGTCTTGCTGCTCACATCGATGCAGGTAAGACCACGACGACCGAATGCATCCTCTACTATGCAGGTAAAATACACAGGATGGGAAAGGTTGACGAGGGAACCGCGCAAATGGACTGGATGGACCAGGAAAAGGAGCGCGGTATAACCATAACTGCCGCTGCAACGACTCTTTTCTGGCGAGATTGTATGATAAACCTTATCGATACCCCTGGTCATGTGGACTTCACGGTCGAAGTTGAGAGGTCACTTCGGGTGCTCGACGGAGCTGTTATAATTCTTTGCTCGGTAGGTGGCGTTGAGCCGCAGACAGAAACGATATGGCGACAGGCTAACAGGTATGGGGTTCCTCGGTTGGCTTTCGTGAACAAAATGGATAGAGCAGGCGCCGATTTCGAGCGTGCGGTGGAGATGATGCGCGAAAGGCTTGGTGCTAATGCCGTGCCCATAAACATTCCCTGGGGTGAGGCAGAAAAATTCGTCGGCGTTATCGACCTTATTCGAATGCAGGCTTACAAATGGCACGAGGAAACATTGGGCGCAAAATTTGACATAGTACCCATCCCCGATGAACTTTTGGATGCAGCAAGAACCGCGCGTGAGATGCTTATAGAATCCGTTGCTGAGTTCGACGATGAACTTATGGAGTTGTACCTTTCGGACAGAGAGCCACCTGTTGAGGTTATTCTACGAGCTATACGAAAAGGGACGCTTAACCATGGTTTCGTGCCAGTTCTCGCTGGGTCTGCACTTAAGAACAAGGGCATTCAGCCACTTCTTGATGCTATAGTGGACTTCCTTCCCTCGCCGATTGACATACCACCCGTTAAAGGTACTCATCCGAAAACGGGAATGGAACTTACAAGAAAAGCAGACCCCAGGGCTCCGTTCTCGGCATTGGCGTTTAAAATAGCAGCGGACAAATATGTGGAAAAATTAACTTATATAAGAATATATTCGGGCACGGCGAAGCTTGGCGGTCAGTATCTTAATCCCCGCAGCGGGAAAAAAGAGCGGCTCCAGAAAATTTTCCGCATGCATGCCAACAAGCGCGAACCACTATCGAGAGCTTTTGCTGGCGATGTCGTGGCTGTAGCTGGTTTAAAGCAAGTGTTCACTGGTGATACGCTTTGTGACCCGCAGAAGCCAATAGTTTTCGAGGAGATGAGATTCCCCGAGCCAGTTATATTCATGGCGGTGGAGCCGGTTTCTAAAGCCGATAGCGACAAAATGTACAAGGCGCTGAAGCATCTTGCCGAGGAGGACCCTACATTCAGGTTTCATGAGGACCCGGAAACTGGTCAAACGATAATTTCGGGCATGGGTGAATTACACCTCGATGTTATCACCACACGCATGCGCAGGGAATTCGGGGTTAATGTTAACGCGGGCAAGCCGCAGGTAGCATACAGGGAAACTATAACCAGACCAGCACGCTCGCGATTCACGCTGGACAAGGTAGTAAGTGGTAGAAAACTTTTCGCTGAAGTTGAGGTAGAGGTCGAGCCGGCTGAAACGGGGACGGGTTTCGTGGTTAAGGACATTTTGCCGGAAGATTTTCCGCTTGGGAAACAATTCAGGGAACTTATCAAAAACGAAATTTTGATGACGAAGGAAAGCGGACCGGTAGCTGGGTATCCGCTTATAGACATTATTACGAAGATCGTTGACATAGGCTTTGACGAGGAGCATCTTGACGAGCCGGCATTCGCTTTGGCAGCTTCACGGGCGTTCATGGATGCGGTAAGAAAAGCCGAACCTATACTTCTTGAGCCTGTAATGAAAATCGAGGTCACGGTTCCTGAGCATAACCTTGGGGATGTCATAGGTGACCTCACCTCGCGCGATGCCGAAATACAGGGAATAGAACATCGTCCCGATGGCGAAACCATAAAGGCTATCGTCCCTCTCGACCAGATGTTCGGATATACTACGACACTCCGCTCACTAACGCAGGGAAGAGGCTTTTTCACGATGCAATTCTCCCATTTCAGGCGTTTGCCAAAGTCCAAAGAGGAGAAAATCCTCCTGCGGATGAAGGGATTATAATTAGCCACTTAGCCTTCCATGTGCTTTTAGACCATTATTTCGTTTGCTTTAATCGATTTTAGGATTTTAATTAATTTGATGAGTGAATTTATAGAAAAAATTCGGGAGGCGGGTGTTGTCGGTGCTGGTGGAGGAGGGTTTCCCGCCCATGTGAAACTTTCCGCCAAAATCACGACATACATAGCTAATGGAGCAGAGTGCGAGCCACTGCTTACCAAAGATATAGAATTGATGAATCATCACGCAGAGGAGATTATATCCACTGTCGCTGCCGTTCGCGACAACATTGGAGCTAAGGAAGCTTTTATCGCAGCGAAGGATAAGTATAGGAAGTTTTGGGAAATAGCAACACCCCATCTCGAGAATTACGGTGTAAAACCGTTTTTTCTTGAGGATTACTACCCTGCAGGTGACGAGTTCGAGATCGTTTACAACATCGTTGGCAAAGTAATACCGCCCGCAGGACTTCCGCTCGATGTCGGGGCAGCAGTAAACAATGTCGAAACCATTTATAATATTGGGCGGGCACAGAATGGGATTCCCGTTACCGAGAAGTGGGTTACTGTGACTGGAGAGGTTGAGAAGCCATTCACTGCACCTGTGCCACTGGGAACAAAGGCATCATACTTGATAAAGCTCGCAGTCCCAAGGATAAACGATTTCGCGATATTGGAGGGCGGCCCGATGATGGGGGTTCTGGTTTCGCCTGAGGAACCCGTGAAAAAGACCACATCGGGCTTTTTAGTTCTTCCAAAGGACCATCTTCTGGTGCGCTACAGGACAATGCCGCTAAACTATGTATTAAGACTGGCTGCTTCGGCGTGCATGCAGTGCCAAATGTGCACCGACCTTTGCCCAAGACATCTTCTCGGACATCCATTAATGCCGCACAAAATAATGCGCTCCGCTGCTATGCCGCTTAGTTTGCCTGAGGATGTGATGACTGCCGCGATGATATGTTCGGAGTGCGGGATATGCGAGCTCGTTGCGTGCCCGATGGGGCTTTCGCCGCGAAGAGTAAATCAGGAACTTAAAAAGCGGTTCGCTCAGAAGGGCGTTAAATTCTCCTGGGACGGGACAAAGCTTGTGCCATATGAGGAACGGGAATTCAGGAAAATACCGCAAAGGCGACTTGTGCAAAGGATTGGAGTTGAGGAATATTTTGCTATCGAACCCGAGTTTATATCATTCGTTGAGCCACCTGACGAGATCGTACTACCTCTTAAACAGCATGCGGGAGTGCCAGCGGAGCCCGTTGTAGCGCCCGGAGAGAGAGTCAGGAAAGGGCAGAAGGTTGCGGATGTTCCCGCTGGTAAGCTTGGGGCGCCTATACACGCCCCCATTGACGGCGTAGTGGTAAGTATTTCGCCGAACATAATGATAAAGAGGTGAGTTCGCTATGCGAACTGCCGTTGTTTTTATAATATTCATTTTAATAGCTTCAATAAATGCCCAGACTTTATCGTTCAAGCAAACCGATTGGTATCTCGGTTCTGGAAGGCTTATCAGTTATTACACCTTCGATTCACGCTATTTCCGTGCTGAAAGCCTTAACACGGAAAATCACAATGTAGTTTTCCAGGCGAGAAGCGTTACATATACCGACTGGGACACCGTTACTCTTCTTAGCTCTGGCGCAATAGAGTCTCACTCTAAGTTTCACTACGGCGATTTCGACGGTGATGGCGACATCGACTTTGCTATGGGGGTTGGCGGAAAGGGGATATATGTTGCACAAAACTTTGGCGATACAACTTTTGACACCACTCGAATTTGCAGCTTTACATTTTCCGATTCAGGACGATTTTGCGCCGTTTACTGCGGCGATTTCGACGGTGACGGTGATGAGGACATCTTTTTCAGCGGTTACAATGGCTGTGGCGTTTGCTGGGGAAGCGGTCACGCCACATCGGGATGGAGCTGTGAGACGCTTTTTGTCGGCAGGATGTTCGCAAGTGATGGTGAAGTAGCCGACATCGATGACGATGGCTACGATGATGTTATAGGTCCTGCTTTCCTTATAGTAAGCAATCCGAGACCATCAATCCTTTGGGGTCCAGACCTTGATGATACCACATATTTAGCTTCCTCGTCGATAAACATGTCCACTGTCAGAGCCCGCGTTTTCGACTTCGACAACGACACTGACCTCGACATAGCGCTTCTTTTTGTGAGATACCCTAATTCTAAGTTAACAATACTCGAGAATGAGGCGGATTCATTCACGAGTTTCTTCAATTACACTTACATGTCACTTTTTCATTACATGGATGGTCTTGGAGTGGCGGACTACGACGAGGACGGCTACATCGATGTTATAGTGGGTGTCGAAAGACTTTTGGGCTACACAGTCCCGAATCTTGGAGGATTCTACTGGTTCCGCAACGATAGCGGAAGTTCGTTTAATTCGCTCAGTTTAATACACTATGTTGATGACTACACTGACGGCGCGGATGTGGCTGACTACGACCTCAACGGCTATGTCGACATTATGGGTGGATGGGCTGATGTTGGTTATGTTGCACAAACCTCGTCAGGGACATTCACCGATGTAGAGATAGTTGACGAACCGGGAAACCAAGTTCATTTCGGTAGGACACTCGACTTCGAATCAAACTGTGGCAATGTCACCTGCGACTTCTACTACACGGTAGGGCGCAACTACTATAGATTGCTCAAAAACGATATGATAACATTCCCAACTTACGGCTATCTTGAATCATCCATTCTTGCGTTTCATCGAGGGAAAAAACTCCGCTCATTCTACTGGTACGATTGCGTTCCTGATGGCTTTGAAATACGATATTATGTTCGCTGTGGTTACACTGTGGACGAATGCACGACAGCTACATGGACGCAAGTTCCTTACTCGGGAGCAGACCTCGACACCATTGTTGATTCCCATTGTGACCTTTATTTCCAGTATAGAATCGAGTTTTATCGCACCACCGGCGATGACAACCTTTCAGCTGTAGTTGATTCAGTGATAATGGTTCTTCAGGACGACACCGGTGCTACTGTCATCGATTCCGTCTGGTTTTCTGAGGAGACTGATTGCGATAGTGTTAATATTGTGGAGATATGCTACAGTTTTCACACATGCGACGACCTTGGGCATACAGTTACAGGCGTTTTCATGTCCGATTCTGCGGATACATACGAACTCGAATTGCGGACTTTAATTGATACTACTGGTGAATACGGCGACAGCGTCACCCCGGGACAACACTGTTTCCAGTGGGTTCTAAGCACGGATGCTCCGGGCGTTGAGGACAGCGATTGGATATTCAGACTAACCATCGATTCAACTGAGACTATGGTAGCTGGAGTTCTGGATTCACGACCGCCAAGAATTGTTATCGACTCATTCGTAAGTTCGTATTTGGCTCAGGATACCGTTGAGATTACTTTTGATATCGAAGACATGTTTTACTCAGGCGATAGCGGTTTTGCTGTTATAAGTTATTGCGGCAGAGTTGATACTATAGATGTCTACGACACAATTTTTAGTTGGGTTGTACCACCGGACACATGTGATTCCGCTCTTGTTGTGGTCTCGATGAGAGATTCTTTTTGCAATTGGGGCACCGATACAGCGGTAATACCCATAACACCTTGCGAGCCAGATAGTGCTTGGTTTATTTGCGCTCCATGCAACAGTTTCGCGTCGTGCGATACCCAATGGTTCATCATGCAGATAGCAGATGCGCAGGGAAGCGATATCGATACTATGCGAGTTTACTTTACCCTGCGAGTTCGACATACCACCGGTTTCCCGATAACATTTCACATTCATGAGCCCACCGCAATGCTTCGCTTCGAATGTGCTCCATCGGGATGCGATACAGTTACTGCATACATATTTTACTTTCCCTACGATGGTGACTCGATAACGATAACACTGGATTCCCTTTATGATTCTCGAGGGTGTGTGACGAAGTAAGATGAATGTTATCACCTGCTACAAAGCGCAAGTTTAAAGTTCCATACCCATAATTATCTCGAATGAAATCCTCAAAAGTGCGCTCAAATTACGATTTCATATGGTTTTTGGTACCCTCAATAAATCCCTTGAAAAGATGGAATAAATCGATATTCTAACAGTTCATCATGAGCGGATGCAATCATGGCTGAGAAGTTCGATGAAATACTTGGCAAGGCTAAGGAACTTTATGTTAAAGGCATGCTTTCTGAGGCTGAACCTTTGCTTGAAGCATTGCTTTACGAAAGACACGATGACCCGGATGTCCTATCCATGCTTGGCTTAATTAAGATGCACAAGGCTGATTATAATTCTGCCCTAAGGATTTTCAGCGCAGCACTTGATAAAAGACCTGATGTGGCGAGGCTACACTTTCAGATAGCATTGGCTCTCGCGAAACTACATCGCGTTGACGAAGCGGAGCAATTCCTCTTAAGTGGTCTTGAAATAGACCCCGCCGATGACATAGCTGACAGGGTTAAAGCAGCAATACTTATAGAGCGAGGGCAATTCGAGGAGGCATACAAGATACTCTCGATGCTTGTGAACGAGGACAAGGTGTACGAATGGGATGTGTGGAACGACCTCGGGAAAGTTTACTACGAGATGGAGCAGTTTGAGCATGCGCATGAATCCTTCGAACACGCCATAGGGCTTGCAAAAGTTCTCGGGATTGAGCTTCCCTTCCTTTACTATAATCTCGGGCTAAGCGAACTTGCACAGGGTATGCGGCAAAAAGCCAAAGATTCGCTTTCTAAGGCTCTTGAGCTTGACTCTGAACTTGCCATGGCGTGGTCTATGCTCGGAGGTTTGGTCGCCGAGGATGGTGATGCGGAGCGCGGCATAGACTACATCGGAAGAGCGATAGATTTGCAGCCCGAGGAACCGACGCATTGGTATATGATGGCAAGAGTTTACGAAATGATTGGTGATAAACAGGCGGCGGAGCACTATCTCCTTGAGGGCTACAAGGCTTTTATTGCCCAGATGCCCGATTATCAGGTCCCCGATGGAGCAAAAGGTCATTAATGCGTCAAACTTAAAGTCCCCCCGTTAAAATCTGGCTTGATTAATTTTGCCAAAGGGATATTTTAACTTCGATGTTTATTAAAATTGCAACAATATTGATTGCCATATCTTACTCGTGCTTTGCTGGTTGGCGAATACCTGTAAGATTTTACCCGTCATCTATGGATTCGATATTCCCCGTAACACTTTATTTTGGCGTTGACACATGCGCAACAAATGGTTATGACCCTTTCATTGACATAGCCGTGCCAGTTCCACCTGTGAGCGGTTTCTTCCCATACTTTGAGGGAGATTCCGCGGCAAGGTATTTGTGGGTTGACTTGAGGGCTGAAACGGACACAGGAATACCAGTAAGTCACCTCTGGCGCCTACGCTTCAGGGATGAACCTGGCGAGTCAGTGTGCGTCGTCTGGGAAGCTGATTCGTTCCCTTATTCGATAGGATACCCAAGATTCTTCCAGTTCGTGGTATCAGACACCTTTCCCCCAGATTCAGTATGGCGCACGGCTGCATCAATAGACGACCTCGATAGCATATGCGTCCCCTGCGAAAGTTCCATCTACTTTTTATACAGGGATATCACGCACATCAGCGAGAGCAATTCAGACGGCACAAAATTGCGGTTAACTATCACTCCCAACCCGTTCAACAATGAATGCACGATAGCTATAAATTCACCTGAGCCCAAGAAGCTTGCAATACTGGCTCTTGACGGAAAAGTAGTGGAAGAAATCAGGATAAGAGGAAAGGCAAAATTCAGACCTAAAAACATTCCTTCAGGAGTTTATCTCGCCATAATAAAGGATGAAGGAATCGTAACACCGTTCGTTTACATTAAATAGATAGGAGGTCATTAATGCTGCGAGTTTTTCTTTCAATACTCGTGGCGACATCGCTTTCTTTTCCAGCCATCGTTTCACAAAACGCGCTTTCCGATGGATTTGAATTTGAACTTTCTTTTTCCGCGCCAGACACTGTTTCCGTCCTAACTCCGCACGGTAAGTTCACAGCGCTTTTTATGGACGAGCATTGCCAGTATGAAATTTCCGCAGGAGCGCCGAAATTGCCCGTTTATGTATATGTCCTTGGCATTCCGCCAGACGGCAATTTTAAGCTCGACTACACCGCCAAATGGGCTGATGAAATAAAATTGGAAGCGCCAGTTGTTCCCGCTGATTCGGTATATTGGGAAAATAATGTCATAATTACGATGCCCATGCCACCAAAAGATGAGTTCTATCGCGCCCGTTTCGCGTTACCTGAAAAACCTGTTGAAGCGATCGATAATGGCTTTTTGCGTTCCCAGAGAATCGTTAAACTCGTGGTTCATCCCGTTAAATACAATCCTTTCGACAATACCCTTGTCCCAATAAAAAGTCTCAGGATAAAAATTAATTTCACTCCATCGGGGACATTTGTTGATGAGGGTGCTTATGAAAGAATTTTTAGGGCTTTGTTGGTCAACTATGAGCAGGCACGATACATGAGATTCCTTGATACTTTGGTTTTTCCTCGCCCACCGTTTGAAAAAGCAAGCAAATGGATAAGGGTTTCGCTTCGCGAGGGCGGCGTTTTCGCGATAACGCGGGATTGGTTGTTATCGCATGACCTTAATCCTGACAGTATTGGACCCGACGACATAAGGATTTTTTCTCCGCTGCCCGGAGTTCAGCCACCGAACCTCTCCGCTCAGTTCCCGGAACTCCGCGAGATACCTGCGATAAGTATCGGTGATGGTGGCCATGTTTTTGACGACTTTGATTCGCTTATATTTTATAACATGGGTCCTCGTGGTTGGAGCGCAATATTAGGCGTACCACTCTGGCATGATAGTCCCTATTGCGACAGCTTTTCTGTGTGGGTAGCGTTAGGAGGAAGTTTTGAGCAGCTGCCAAAAAGGCTAACGCCAGCAAGCCTCCCAGCAGGCAACGACACAGCAAATTGGGGTTGGACATATGTTCATTATGGCGAGGACGAAAACTACGATTACGATAAAGGGTGGTATTGGCGCGAAATCGAGGACTACCTTACTGTGTTCCTCAACGATGAGCGCATTAGAATCCATAGCGGCGATCAGGCAAAACTCATCGCTACACCCGAGCCATACAGGATATTGTGCAACGGCGTGGAAACAGGACCAAATATCGATAACCTCATAGCTGGAAACAACGAGATAAGGCTTGTTTACAATGCTACAGTCCAGATAAAGAAAGTAGAGATCGCATACCAGATTAATCTCAAACCCACAAGACACATGCTCCATTTCTACACGAATAACATAGATGCGGGTCCAAGGAGTTATGTTCTATCCGGATTTTCCGAGATTCCATTTGTCCTTGCTGTTTCGAACATATGGCAAACACGCCTTCTTGAAGTGGTCCCGTACATTCTCGATTCATTGGCGTTTAACGACACAATCCAGAGCGAGGAGTATGTCGTCTTTGAGCGTGCAGCGATAAAAGAATTGCCGAGAGGCGTTTTCGAGGAGGGGTTCTGGCTTTCGAATCCTGACTCTCTGAATTTTGACTACTTTATTATAACACCCCGTGAACTTGACCCGTCCCTGCTTGCCCAGCTTTGGCGCGACAAAGGACTCAGGGTGCGAATAGTGCCGCTTGAGGGTATAATGCGCGAGTTCGCATTCGGAAGGTATGACCCTACCGCCATAAGAAACTTCATTCGCTACGCCTATAATGTCGCTCTTCCCCCAAAACCTCAGTATGTGCTTTTTGTCGGTGATGGGCACTTCGACCTTAAGCATAAACTTACCGACGAGCCGATTCTGTTTCCGCCTGCGGTTATGGCATCAAACTACAGCGACGCTTTCTATGCAACCATAACGGACAATGTTTACAGAGCTTTTGAGCTTATGTCGGGGCGAATACCGGTGAAAAATCAATTCCAGCTCAACGATGTGATGGATAAAACCATTAAGTATACGAAAGCTCCGTTCTACGGTGAGTGGCGGATTAGAACTGTCCCCGCGGCCGATGATGAGTATCGTGACGACGGAAGAAACGACCATCTCGGTTACACGAGGAACACGAGCGACTTAATATCGAATTACCTACCTCTCCGCTCCATAGCTGACCCTCTTTATCTTATAGACTATCCCCGCACATCATCTCTAAGAAAGCCCAAGGCTACAGAGGCGTTAATGAGAAAGGTGAACGATGGCGCTTTATGGGTTAACTGGATAGGACACGGAAACTATCACCTCTGGGCGCATGAGCGACTTCAGAATTTCCCCGCCGACCTGCCAAAGTGGCAAAACTGGAGAATGCCGTCGCTCGTAACTGCATTTTCATGTGAGGTGTCGCGTTTCTACAAAATAAACGGTAAGGAATGCATGACAGAAGAGCTTATAAGGAAGCCCCAAAGCGGCGCGATAGCCACAATAGCCGCTACTGGAGGAACTTTCGCTGGAAGCAATTTTAACCTTTGCAAAAGAATTGTACGATACCTTTTCTACACAGATTCGCTCTCGATAGCTGGTGCGCTGGTGGCATCAAGGACGGAACTTTATCCCTCTCACGATGCGCAGTACATCTATTTTGGCGACCCCGCTCTTACTCTCGGCTTTCCGTACACCGAAATAGCCTTATCAATGGAACCTGACACTCTTAAAGCAGCGCAATGGGTCACTATATCGGGCGATGTAGCAGTTCCATTTGACGGCGAGGCTAAAATTTTCCTTTTGGGTCCACGATACTACAAGCACTATGATTCACCTGTAGCGGGAGTGGGAAGCGTCGATTACATTCAGGAGGGAAAGATTCTGTTTTCAGGCGTTGCTACGGTTAGAAACGGGCACTTCGAGTTGCCGATATTCGTTCCCAAAAACCTTTCGAGCTGGTCCGGCTACAGAATTATTGCCTATGCATACAGCTATTCAGAAACCCTCGACGCGTCAGGTGTCCTCGTTGATGTTCCCGCGGAACCCTCTGAATCAGTCACGGTAAGCGATACGACAGGCCCTGAGATACGAATAACTTTCGACCGCGATGTTTTCGTTGACGGAGGAACAGTATGCTCCCCGGATGGCTATTTGCCTGTTACTGTTTACTTTTCCGATTCGCACTGTATAAATATGGGCACGCAGCCCGGGCAAGAAGTAATTTTGCAGCTCGATTCACCTGAGAACAAGGTCGATATATCATCTTCTCTGGTTTTCGCCCGGGACAACCCAACGCAAGCTGTAGCCACCTACACTTTCGAGAATGTCGAATACGGTGGTCACACAATTTGCGTGCAGGCATGGGATAATCTTGGCAATGTTTCCGTGAAATGCGTCGACCTCTGGCTCGACCCCTGTCAGGGCGATGTTTACAGCGTCGTTCCATATCCCAATCCGTTTAGCGATGAGGTAAAGTTCACATTCGCACTCGCAGGAGACGATGTTCAATACGCGGATGCTGAACTTCTCATATTCGCGCCGTCTGGCGACTTGATAAGAAAACTAACCAAATCAACCACTGAGACATTTGATTATATAAGCTGGGATGGCAGGAACAGCTCAGGGAAAGAACTTGGCAGGGGCATTTACATCTATGTCCTTAAACTAACACTTCACACAAAGTTCGGCAACCCAGTCGAGAAGATTTTTAGGGGCAAAGTAGTTAAGCGATAGGATAAAAAAAGCGGGGGCAAGCCCCCGCTTCCACAACAAGCGCCAGAAGCCAACAAACTTACTTCTTAGCAGCCTTCACCATCTCTTTCAGGGTCTTACCAGGTCTGAACTTCGGCACCACAGTGGCAGGTATCTTTATCTCTTCACGGGTTCTCGGATTCCTGCCGACTCTCTCCTTGCGCTCAGCAACCATGAATGTGCCAAAACCGACGAAGCTAACCTTCTCGCCCTTCTTGAGTGCGTTGGCGATCTCGTCAAGCGTGGATTTGATCACCGTGTTAACCTTCGCCTTGGGCAATCCTACCGCTTTGGCTACTCTGGCTACCAGTTCGTCCTTCGTCATCTCCTACCTCCTTTTTTTGGGTTTGACGAACACAACCAATCGATTGATTGTCATTATTTTCCGCTTTTAGTAAAGTTATTTTACATCCACAGCTCACTACACCTTCCCTCTAAACCCGCATAACAACGGGCTTTTTATGCCTCTTCATCGCAAGAATATTGTAGTGTCAATACTTTGTCAAGAGAAAAAATCGAAAAAATGCATAAAAAAGCCATTTCTGGGCAAAAAATTTAAATTTTTTTCGTTTTCGTAATTTTAAACGACCAAAAATGACCGTTTTCAACGCCATCTAACGGCTCCGACCGTCCGCTCTATTTTTATCTCGGGCAACTTTTTGACGCTCAGTCTAACATAATAGCCAGCGCTTATTCCGCTCGGAACCCACACAAAATAAAGCTCCCAGCAGTGAAGGTCGCGTGTTATGCGCACCTCGTCGGATATTTTCGTCATATTTTTTAGGTCATAGTAAAGCGAATAGCTAAATTGCCACTTTGGAGTAACAGGAACTTGCGCGCTCGCCCTGAACCAGTGCGTGGTCGAATTGGTTTCGAGATTCCTTGATAGATAGTGTGAAACGGAGACTCTCCCCGACATTGGCTTTTTGAAAGGTATCCCAAAAGTAAACCTTGCGGATGAGTTGGCGTTTATGTTTTTGATAGCGAAGGCATCGGGTTTCATGGAGGCTGCGCTTTTATAGAACGAATGAGTCATGCTTACTGTGATCGAAAACCAGCTTGTCGGCCGTGCGTTTATTGCGGTTGATAGGTCGGAAAGTTTGCGATATTCAGCCAGGAAATCGTATGACCCCGAACTGCTCATCGTAAAAAGGTGAACTCGCCTTATCGTTTCTGTGGTATCGGCAACTTTTAAACCGAATTGTTGTGACAGTGAGAAGCTTATTCCAGCTCTTTTTGATGAATACGGCGCACTTATTCCGCCGAAGGAGTAAAATCTTTCCGCACCTTTCACCTCTGGCGAGTAAAAAAATGAGATTTTTGGCGACACAATATGGTGGAAGAATCTTACGGCTCCCACATTAAGTGGGATATTACCGTAAAGGTCGGTTGCTGCGCCGACTGATAGCGAATAGCTGGCGATAAACGGAAATTTCTTGCCATCGCGCGCGCGGTCGATAACTGTAGCCTCAAGATTAAGAGAATTAGTAAGTTTGAGGTAGTCACCGAATGTTATGGGCGCGGAAATTCGTCCCGAAAACCTTGCTCCTTTGTGCCTTTCGACTGCTACTGCATCTTTTCTGCTGTAGCCTACTGCGAGCATTGAAAGGTCACCGTAAATTTTGTTAAACCAACTTTCGCCGTCGCCGAATATAGGGCGTGAGTAAAGCCTGAACGAAAGTTTTGGAAGATACGATGTCACGACATTGTTTATAAGGTCGTGCGTCCTTTCCCATGAAAGGTTGAAGCTTCCGCCACCGAAACCTTGAGAGTAAGCAGCATACGACCGCAAGCTTTTATTAGTCCTCGCCTCAAGTTCCTCGTGGGTGCGCCATATAAACGATGCGTCACTCGCCATCGATATGTTTGCCACAAGCCTTGCCCTTCGGCTTAGAGTCTGATTGTGGGATGCTCTTATTTCCCAGTGCTTTTTTCTGTCGATGCCCTCATACCAATCTCTACGCGAAGATATACTGTATGATGCGTAAATGTTTCCGGAAAAATGATATCTTAACGCGTAGTTGACACCACTTTTTAGGACCACCCCGCTTTTCTCGTCCACATCCAGGGCTATGAGCATATCCCAGTATTGGCTCGGTGCCCAGTAATAGCCGAGGTTTCTTACGAACCGCTCACCTTTCTGAAATTTGCCCACATTAATGTTAAGAAGACCGGAATGGCGCTCTTTTCGGACCGAAAAGACCATAAAGGGCAGCCAAAAAACCGGGATTTCACCCACATACATTATAACGGGACGGGCGATAGCTTTATCCCGCGGGATTAATTTAAGCTGCCAGGCGAAAAAGTGGTAATGTGGTGGGTTAAGTTCGCATGTGGTGAATTTAGCATTTTCTATGTAGAATGTATCGCCGGAAGCCTTTGCGCCATAGTCGCCCCAAAAATACCCTTTCTCCGTGCCAGTATGACCGTAGTAAAGTTTCCCCCTGCGATTTTTCACATTGTAGACAATTTTTCTTGCCACCAGTGAGTCATTGCCTTCGCGAAGGAATGGTTCACCGATGAGTGAGTCTGAATCTGGAAGCCTGAGGAATGTTGCCATAAGCGTGTCGTTTTCGCCGTCGAAGTGAATTTGTGCCGCGGAAAGTATGAGGTCATGATATCGGACAAAAGCTTTCGGATTGGTTCCGTAAAGGTGAATCCGTCTTGAACGGGATAGCGCAAGCATGTTGCCAGAGTAAGATATCGAATCAATTTTCCCACGCTCAAATTTTTTTGAGGTTCCTATAACTCCTCGCCAAAGTTCAACGGAATCTATTCTTCCCGCGGGGAACATAGCAACTATCGAGTCAGCCACAGCTTCGTGCATTTCCCTAACCGCAGTATCCTTTGGTGCGGGGTAGTATTCGATTCTTGCGCCGCCGATAAGGTCAGCGCGGGTTAATTTTCCGTTAGATATAGTGAATGCCATCTTATCAGATGAGAAGCGACTGTCCTCAGTTAGCCGTAGGGAATCTTTTGGGTCGTGCCAGACTCCATGGGGGGCTCCGATAGCGCGTGCATATCGTATCTCCTCTGACTTCAACTTCACAGTAAGAGTATCAGCCCAAAGACGCCAATGCGGGTCGATAACTCTTACATCGCCTGCAAAAATCATACTATCGCCCTTGCGGAAAAATGTGCCCGCTGAAGATTTTAGCGTCAGTGATTCCTGCTTAACCACTACACTCCCGAAGAAATTCACTACATCCTCCTTCTGATGGAATTCGAGCGAGTCGCAGAATATTTTTATTGGGGCTTTGTTGGTGTCTTTCGGGATTATGAGCACATAAACGGAATCGAAAGCTTTGGAGATTTTCTCGCCAACGAGGTGAATTAGTATGCGGGAGCGAAGTTCGATTTTAGCACCACTCGTGTCTATCCAGAAAAGGTGAGGTTTTGCGGTCACCGAAATTATGTCTTTTTTCCCATCATAAAATCCTTTGTCACCGTAAACTATTACCCTTCCTTTCTCGGTTGTGAAAACGATGTTTCCACTTGCTAATGCCCGCCGCGCCTTTCGTCTGAATTTCACCGTGTCGGCTTTTATAGTGTAGTTCGTGTCGGTTACTACAACGGAGTCGAAAAGTATAACTAAATCTTTCTCTTTCAACCAGCGAGCTTTATCGCTTCTTATATCCTGAGTTTTGTAACGCAGGTGAACATTGCCCGTAAGTATAAGAACTTTTCCTCCGTCGATTGATTCCAGCACATCGGAGTGAATTAATCGAAGTGTTTGCGCGCAGGAAGAAGCTATAATAAGAGAAACGAGGATTATTTTAATAACTTTTAGCATACAGTAAAAATTTGCTCAAAAAAGTTTTAAGCGCAACTGAAACGGAATAAAAGTTTGCTATAAAGCCCAAATTTTCTACATTGATTTTGAGCTGTATGTGTTTATTTTCAAGCAATCAGGGAGAAGGATATGTATCGAACGCATAAATGTGGCGAGTTAAGGCGCGAGCACGCTGGCATGCAGGTTAGAATAGCAGGTTGGGTGCAGCACAAAAGGAGCTTTGGAGGGGTGCTCTTCGTGGTAGTGGGTGATAGATATGGCGATGTGCAAGTAACATTCCAGCCGAAAAACAAGGAACTGCTCGAAAATGCGGAATCGCTTCGTTCACAGGATGTGGTATCTATCCTTGGAACAGTCGTTCTCCGTCCCAAAGAGGCGCGAAATCCGAAAATGCCCACAGGTGACATAGAAATAATTGCCGAAGAGTTAACTGTATTAAGTCGCTCCGAGGTTCCGCCTTTCGTTATAAAGGATGATGTTAACGCCAGCGAGGAACTGAGACTGCGTTATAGGTATCTTGACCTCAGACGACGCGTTATGCAACGCAACCTCATCATAAGGCATAAAGCAGCTTCAGCAACGCGGGAATTTCTCGATTCAGAGGGTTTCGTAGAGATTGAGATGCCTTATCTGGTTCGCAGCACACCCGAGGGTGCAAGGGACTTCTTGGTTCCGAGTCGCAATTGGCACGGCAAGTTCTACGCTCTACCTCAATCACCGCAGCTTTACAAGCAAACTTTAATGGTTGCGGGGCTTGACAGGTATTACTCACTCGCGAGATGTTTCCGTGACGAAGACCTCAGACAGGACAGACAGCCTGAATTCACTCAAATAGATTTAGAGATGTCGTTCGTGGAGAAAGAGGATGTTATGGACCTTTCCGAAAGGCTTCTTTCACACATTATGCTTAAGACCATAGACTATGTGCTGCCTTTACCACTTCCAAGGCTATCGTATGAAGAAGCTATGGCTCGTTTCGGAACTGACAAACCCGATACACGAATTCCATTTGTGATTCACGATGTTACAGACATTGCCTCAGAATGTGGGTTTAGAGTTTTCGAGGATGTGGCAAGAGGTGGGGGTGTCGTGAGGGTTCTCCCAGTACCTAAAGCCGCTTCGTTTTCGAGAAAGAAAATAGACCAGCTAACCAAGCTCGCTGTTGAATGGGGTGCAAAAGGGCTCGCCACGATGAAGTTTTCCGCTGGCGAGTTCGAGGGCGGGGTGGCTAAATTCTTAAGCGAGGGTTTCAAGAAGACACTTGCCGAAATTTGCGGAGACGAGCTCGTGGACGGTTCCATGTTGTTTTTCGTAGCGGATTCAGCAGATATAGCCGCCAAGGTTTTGGGTGGATTGCGTAAGATGCTTGCAGACGAGCTTGATTTGGTTGATAGAAGTCGCCACGAGGCATTATGGATCGTTAACTTCCCGCTTTTTGAGCCGAGCGAAGAGGGCCCTACGGGCATAACGCCAAAACACCATCCGTTCACATCACCTGTGCCGGAGGACATACCAAAACTTGATACGGACCCTCTGTCAGTTCGCGCCAACGCGTACGACCTCGTTCTGGACGGATTTGAAATCGCTGGCGGTTCCATACGAATCCATGACCCCCAACTTCAGAAGAAGATTTTTGCGCTTATAGGTATAGGTCCCGATGAAGCTGAGAGGAAATTTGGTTTTCTTCTGGAGGCTTTTCGCTATGGGGTTCCGCCACATGGCGGGATAGCTTTCGGGTTTGACAGGCTTTGCATGATCCTTGCAGGTGCACGGTCCATAAGGGATGTTATAGCATTCCCAAAAACTACTGCAGCTCAATCTCTTATGGATGGCTCTCCTGCGGAAGTCGACCCCAAACAGCTTGAAGAGCTGGGAATAAAAATCATAGACAAGAACGAGGAAGTTTAGTCTCCGCCACCACTGATATTCTCAATGAGCAAATTAAGCAAAATAGTTCTTCTAATTCTTATTGTCACCAGACTTTCTTCGGGAGCGACTATCTCTGGCTTTGTTAAGGACAGTATCTCTGGTGAGCCGCTGGCGTTCGCTAATATCTATTTGGAGCGGGAAAAATTTGGCACAACAAGTAATTTCAAGGGATTTTTCGTTCTCGATGGTATTCCTGCGGGGCATCATACGCTGGTGGTATCATATGTGGGCTTCAAAGAAAAAAGAGTATCGCTCTTTCTGAGAAGCGATGAAAAACTTAGGCTCAATATAAAATTGTCACCTGCAGTTGAAGTTGGGGAATCGCTGGTAGTTCTTGGACGACGGGACCTCGGCGAACGCTCGATAAATGTTGGGCAAATAATAGTTCACCATAACGCTGTAAGGGATATTCCACAGCTTGCTGAGCCAGACCTTTTTCGCTCGCTTCAGCTTTTACCAGGCGTGACAACAGTTAGCGATTTCTCATCGGCGCTCTACATATGGGGAGGTGTGCCTTCGGAAAATCTTGTAACCATCGACGGGATAGATGTTTACAATGTTAATCATCTCGGGGGCGTATTTTCCGCTTTTAATGTCGATGCTATAAAGGAAGTAAACCTCGTGAAAGGGGGATTTCCTGCGCGGTGGGGTGGAAGAGTCGGGTCGGTAATCGAGGTGATAAACAAAGAAGGCAATAGAAATTCCGTCCATGGAATGTTTATGACGAGTTTGCTTTCCACTCATGGACTTCTTGAGGGACCGCTTTGTAATTTTGGCACATGGATGGTTGCAGCTCGGCGCACATATTTTGACATAATTACTGCTGCTATGGAAAAACTTAATATCCTCGATGCGGAGAAAGTTCCATACCACTTTACTGACGCTCACTCTAAAGTAACGATGGACCTTCCCAACGGTGACAAAATTTCAATTTCAGGATATTACGGTAAAGATTTATTTGACCTTGAGGAGGATGACACGGTCATTCTTGGGTGGGGCAATTGGACGATTTCACTAAATTATTCGCATGTTTTTGGGCATGGTCATTTCGGCAACTTTCTTTTAGCTTATAGTGATTGCGACGATAGGTTTGAGGGGGCAGGTTCTGAGATAATGCACGATTTTGTCAGAGACCTAACGCTTAGAGCCGACCTCATGCTGGCTAAAGGTAACCATACGATAGAGTATGGTGGTGTGGCTAAAAGACTTTCGGTTCAAAACAGGGTTGATGTGGTTGATTTCGGGGGGCGACTATGGAGCTGGCTTCACCAAACATATCTTGTCTCGGGTTACATTCAGGACGAGTGGCGAATAACCCCGCTCTGGCGTGTTTCAGGGGGGTTAAGGGCTAATTACAGCTGGTTGGGGCATTACAAGCTTTTCGCGCCGAGGTTTTCAATTCAGCGGACTATCGATGAAAAAACGAGAGCAAAAATTGCGCTTGGGCGGTATTACCAGTTTATAATGTCGGTTCCGAAATTCGAGGAAATGGGTATATCGCTTTTTGACACATGGGTAATGGCGGACGAGCGAATAAAGCCTATGTGGGCTGACCATGCGGTTTTTCACATCGAAACCGAGCACATTCCCAGCGTTCCTATAACGGTGGATGCATACTACAAGCGTATCGGCAATGTTCTTCGCCACAAAGCCTATTTTACCGATGTGTTCTGGAAGATGTTCGATCAGGGGGAGGGAAAAAGTTTTGGAGTTGACTTGATGGCAAGATTCGACCTGAAAGGTTTTAAGGGGTGGGTAGCGTATTCGCACGGATATGTTATAAACAAGTTTTCGGAGTTTGCTGGTGGGAAACCATTTTATCCCAAACACGACAAGAGGCATCAGGTCAACATTCTCCTTCAAAAGAACATTGGCAAAGGTTATACATTGTCTCTGGGCTGGGTTTACACCACCGGGATGCCCTACACTGAACCGATAGGAAAGTTCGTTATGCCCTATCTTAACGGTTCGGATTTCAACCCTTTCTGGCGGGAAATGCGGTATTATTACGGCGGATATAACAACAAACGCGTTCCACCATACCACAGGCTCGATGTTGGGATTTACAAGCACGCTGAATACGGCAAAATGAGAGTGGAATGGTTTTTGCAGGTGCTGAATGTTTACAACAGAAAGAATATCTATGCCTATTATTATTCAAATTATTACGACCCATACGAGGAGGGTCAGCCTCAGAGGGAAGCTATAAGAATGTTCCCTCTGCTCCCGACATTCGGATTGAGCGTAAAATTTTGACTGTGGGGGATTTAATCGCGGATACCGCGGGACCTTGGGCACCACAGGAGCTAAGGTTTTTACTATTTCATCTCTTACCTCGCCAGCGTGACAGTTCCCTCGCAAACAAGTTCACCATGAACCGTTATTATGTAAACATAAAGCCCCGGTGACAACGGATTGCCATCCTCATCGGTATTTTATTTCAAGAGATTTCAAGCGATATATCCAATGCTTGCGCTGAGTGGGTTATCGCGCCTATGGATATGTATTCGACTCCTGTTTCAGCGTATGCGCGAATGTTTTCGAGCGTTATTCCACCGCTGCATTCGAATGGAATATTCCTGCCAAGTTTATTTCGCAGTTTGATTGCTTCTCTGACCTTTTCGACGGAAAAGTTATCGAGCATGATTCTATCGACAGGATACAGGAGCGCTGTCTCAAGCTGCTTTAAATCGGTAACCTCGACTTCAACGGGTACTTTCGGTTTACCTTGAGAGTAAATCTTATCAAGCGCATTTTTTATTCCGCCGGCTATTGCGATGTGGTTATCCTTAACGAGAATCATATCGTACAACCCTATACGGTGATTTTGTGCGCCGCCGCAATAAGTCGCATACTTTTCGGCGAGTCGAAGAAGCGGGGTGGTCTTGCGGGTGTCGAGTATTTTTGTTTTGGTTCCTGAGATAGCATCAACGAATTTTCGCGTTAATGTAGCTATTCCCGAGAGGTGCGTCAAAAAATTGAGTGCGCTTCGCTCAGCGGAAAGGATTGCTCTCGCTTCTCCCTCAACTGTTGCTATGATATGTCCCATGGTAACATTGTCTCCGTCGTTAATGTTGGGAATGAACTTGATGTTTTCATCGAGAACTCTGAAAGCGGTTTCAGCAAATGAAAGTCCGCATATCACTCCGCTGGATTTTGCGAGAAACTCTCCTCTTACTTTGATGCCGCTCGGAACGACAGAATTAGTGGTTATGTCGCCTTTGCCTATATCTTCCGAAAGCGCGTTACGAACGACATTAGATATATAACCTTTTGGTAGTTCCATATTGCTCCTATTCTTTTTCTGGACCTTTATAATTAAAGCATCTATATATCTGGAAAACGGTAACTCGTGTTTTCCCCCGATATACTCTTAATGGTTCCATTCGCTGCACCCTCTCGAAATACTTTTTAATGAGTTTTTCAGCATCTCTTCTGGAAACGCCCCATCTTGGGTCGAGGACGAAAATAGCGTTTTTGCCTATTAATGTTTCCGGGTCGCACCAGAACTCGTATTGAAGTCCCGGCTTGCCTATGACATGTCCGCCTACAGTCTCAGGTCGACCGCTAAGATGGTATGCGAGTTCACTGGGGACCTTGTATTCAGCGCCAAAAATGAATGTTTCCTCAGGCATTCCCAGCATGTCATGCTCGACCCGCTGAGCAAGCTCCTCCCAGCCGAATGTGGATGCAAGCTCACCAGAAAGGGGAATAAAGGGCAATATCATGGCAAGAAATACGATAAAAGTTATTGTTCCAGCGATGATGGTGCCCAGTATGTGCAATTTCTTCCCTTTTATAACAGAATTGGCGACGAACGCCGCCACTGGAATGAAATATGCTGGTATAAGCCAATTGAGTTTTACCCAGTAAAAAAGCGCCACTGCGGTGAAGAAAAAGAGTGCGGGAACGGTAAACGCAAGAATAACGCGCTTTATGAGGCTCTTTCCGGGAATTGAACTTATGGATTCCCGCCAGACGCCATAGTAAAAAATGGGCGACACGGCGAAAAGCTGTGCTCCAAGGTATCCGAAGAAGTAACCAAGGTCGAGATGCCTGAGTTCGTGTGCTCTGCGGGCGCTTTGGTAAAGGAAACTTGCCCAGCCATGATTCATGTTCCATATAATCTCCGGTGAAAAAGCGATAATTGATAATATGACGGCGATATATGGTTTCGGCGTCACGAAGTATTTCCTCCACTCTTTTCTCGTAAGCATGAGAATGAATGCGCCCAGACAAAGAAATGCAGCCGTGTATTTGGAAAGCATGGCGAGACCGCAAAGGATTCCGGATAAAGCCCAAAAAGTCAGCCTGCCGTTCTCAAGAGCAAGGATGAATGTGTATGTGAAAGCAAGCCAGAAAAACACGAGCGGCGGGTCTGGAGTGAAAATTAGCCCTGAAGTCGTGAACAGCGGAACGACAAAAGCAGCAAGCAACACATAAAATGCGACCTTCTCGTCCCAGAGTTTTTTAGCGATGAGCCACAAAAACCATAACGCACCCAGACCATAAAGATATGCCCCGAATCGTATTCCGAGGATGTTTATGCCGAAAATTTTCGTGAAAAACCATATCGTCCATGCGGTTACTGGTGGATGGTCGAAGTAGCCGATGGCAAGGTGGCGGGAGAAATTCCAGTAATAAGCTTCCTGAGGGGTTATGTCCGTTACGAAGATAAGAGCGAATCGGATAGCCACTGCTATCAGGAAAAAATTTCTGACTCGCCTGGGCATTGTAAGGTTAAATTTTGCCTTTTCTTTGAAGCACCTGACGGATTTTTTCTTTAAGCTGGGTCAGGTCACTTGACTTTATTATGTAGTCCTCGGCAAGCCATGTGAGGAAATTATCCTTATACTCAGCGTATGCGGTGTTTATCAGCACGGCAAGGTCTCTTTTCCTCACGATCATCTTCTCGAGCGCATCTATCCCATGCATTCCGGGCATTCTTATGTCCAGTATAACGAGGTCAACTTTTTCCTTTTCAAGTATCTCAAGCGCTTCTTTCGCGTCAGCGGCAGTTATAACATCATAGCCCTCTCTTTCAAGCTCCTCTTTGTAAAGAACGCGAATGTTTTTCTCATCGTCCACAACTAAAATTTTAGCCATCAACGCCTCCTTTGGGATTCATAGTATTATTTAAGGAAAAATCGCAAAAAATCAAATACCATTTTGTAAAGCAAGGAATATCAACACTAAAAGCTAATTTATTACCCCGCGACCAAAATTTTCTCACCTCACCCCCGCGGTTTCCGTTTCCCTACGGTATCCGCAATATGTATTTTTTACCTCACCCCCCGCGGTCCCGACCAATTCTTCCGGCG
>JAGGRZ010000167.1 GCA_021159335.1 bacterium | reverse complement strand
TCCCACATGGTTCAGATAATACTTATAAGTTATATGCTAGTAATGTTCTGTTTCAGAGTTCTTTATATCCCACATGGTTCAGATAATACGGCTGTAGCAGGATGGAAACGAATTAAAGAAGATTTCTTTATATCCCACATGGTTCAGATAATACATAAAAGCCTCTAAGGTAATAGAATTGAAACTCAGCTTTATATCCCACATGGTTCAGATAATACCAACTTTTAACAGCACGCAATCCTCTCAGATATTTTCTTTATATCCCACATGGTTCAGATAATACAGGGATGCCCCGTTTTCGTTAACCTCGTTAACTTACCCTTTATATCCCACATGGTTCAGATAATACCACTACCGCTTTGAGGGTGAAGCACCGCTAGCTTATCCTTTATATCCCACATGGTTCAGATAATACGTAGCCAATATTCAACGGCGTATAAAATATTAAACACTTTATATCCCACATGGTTCAGATAATACGCAACTTATACAAAAATGCCGCCATTGAAAGAAGAACTTTATATCCCACATGGTTCAGATAATACCCATAGAGAAATTCTTTTCGCAAAAAGACATTTGAATCTGTCTTTATATCCCACATGGTTCAGATAATACTTGCAGAATATCAAAAGATTATCATAGATATTATTAATAAACCTTTATATCCCACATGGTTCAGATAATACTTATCTTCTGGCTTCCTTACCACAAACCCAATATACTTTATATCCCACATGGTTCAGATAATACCAAAAGGGAGCATCCCAAAAAGGCCCAACAAGGTTTAGTGACTTTATATCCCACATGGTTCAGATAATACATGTTACCCCTGTTGCTACCCTTAACAAAAAAACCGCTTTATATCCCACATGGTTCAGATAATACGTTTTGCGAAGTGAGGTAAAATCCACTCCTTTGAAGTCTTTATATCCCACATGGTTCAGATAATACTTATCCAATTCTCAGCTAGAGGCTAGCCAATGTTCAGCCTTTATATCCCACATGGTTCAGATAATACGCTAGGCTATATAGATATCCTGTAGATATCCTATGTTTGTCTTTATATCCCACATGGTTCAGATAATACTAAGAAAAGACAGGTAAAGGTATAGGTAGAGGTAAAGAGCTTTATATCCCACATGGTTTAGATAACAGTCACTTTACCTTTGCCTTTGCCTCTACCTGCATTTTCCTTCTTTATATCCCACATGGTTCAGATAATACTTGTTAAAGATAGTTTTGACACAAGGGTATGGGGAAAAAGCTTTATATCCCACATGGTTCAGATAATACGGTGAGAAAAGATGGATTGAAAATATTTACACCTAACTTTATATCCCACATGGTTCAGATAATACGAAAAGGCCATAATATGAGATGCGTTTTACATGATACCTTTATATCCCACATGGTTCAGATAATACGTTTCGGCTGCTTCTTTCAAGGATAGTTACAAAAAAAATCTTTATATCCCACATGGTTCAGATAATACACAGCAAAAAATATATTAGTCGCAAGAGATGTGATAAGCTTTATATCCCACATGGTTCAGATAATACGGGAAATTAAAAAAGGGGCTTGACAACAAAATTTAGTTTCTTTATATCCCACATGGTTCAGATAATACTAAGAAAAGACAGGTAAAGGTATA
>JAGGRZ010000166.1 GCA_021159335.1 bacterium | reverse complement strand
CCCAATATGAGTGGAGGAAGAGTTTATTACGGTCACACTATAGGTGCGCAGTGGGCAGATGTGGATAACGACGGCGACTGGGACCTTTTCATCGCAAATCTTGCTCATCCGCGGTTCATTTCGTTCTCTGATAAGTCAATGCTTTTCATCAACAGCGGACCACCGTCGTACACATTCCATGATGAGCGCGAAAGGTGGGGGATAGAGTATTACGAGACTCATTCATCGTGCGTTTTCGGCGATTTCGACAATGATGGCTGGCAGGACCTTTTCATATCGTGCGTGTACAATGGTTACCATTCGTTCCTTTATAAAAATTGTCACGACCACTTTGAGCTCGTTAACTACGAAGCTGGAATATTTCTTAATAATAGCTGGGGCGCTGCATGGACCGATTACGATTGTGACGGTGACCTCGACCTTGTGGCGAGGGATGTCCCACCCTCGGGCACTGTGATGAGATTGTTTAGAAATGAGATAGGTAACCGAAAGCAGTGGGTTCAGTTTGTATTGAAGGGCACGCGTTCCGATAAATTCGCGGTGGGTTCGGTCGTCAAGCTTTATTGTCATGAACTCGGTTTCTGGCAGATGAGACAGGTGGATGCGGTTGCTGGGACAGAGGGGACATCTCAGGGGTATGTCCTGCACTTTGGGCTGAACAACGCTACCATTGTGGACACCATAATCGTTCGATGGATGGGTTCGGGTGAGGTGGACACATTCACCAATATAAGACCGAACCGAAGATACACTGTTATTGAGGGGGTCGGTATTGAGTCTATCTCAGAGAGTGGCGCAAAACCTGACAAGTTACTTATCTACGCATATCCTAACCCGTTCAATCTTCGCTGCAGAATAAATGTTTTCAATCCTTTTGGTGACGGCGAACTCGCAGTTTTCAGTGTCGACGGGAGGAGGGTTTTCTCCAAGCGAATCGGTTTGGGGTCGAGCGAAATTTTGTTCGACGCATCTAACCTACCCAGCGGTGCGTATGTGGCGGTTGTTTCCGCAGCGGGGATGAAGAAAACTAAGTCTTTGTTGATTGTAAAGTAAATAATATTTTGGACTTGCTATTGATTAAAATCATAATAAATTTTATTGATAACAAGGGGGGTCATTGACTGTGAAAAGGGAAGTTTTTATCAGTTTAGTGTTAATTATTCCCTCACTTGTTTTTGCATCAAACTTTAGTATAACATGGTCTATGCTTGCAGACTCTTCGCTTGAAATAATATGCACATCACTATCGGGTGGGCTTGATTTCGTTTTTGTGCTCGATACGACTGGTAGCATGTATGGTGATATTGACTCTGCGCTGGCTTATCTTGATGATTTTGCTGATTCCATGGATGCCTTGGGCATAGATTATGCCTTCGGATTGGTTACCTATGGTGATGGCTGGAATTTTCCGCATGGCTACAATTTAACTGAAAGCGCAGATACATTCTCCATGTGGCTTTTGCCTATTGGTTCGGCTGGTGGCGCGGATGCTCCCGAAGAAGCGCTTGATGCTATAATGGCTGCCGTGGATTCCATAAACTGGAGGACGGGAACTATAAGGATAATAATTCTTATTACTGATGCGTGCTTCTGCCAGAGAACGAGCACATGTACACGCTATTGTCATTCGTCGTGGATGCCCGCCGAGGTTAGGGATACCTTGCTCGCAGAAAACATAATACTTTTCGTTGCTACTCCAAGTCATATTAGCTGCAGTTCTTGCGCTGGCACTGGAACCTGGGCGTTGAATTGGTATAGAAACATGGCTGAGACCACAGGTGGTGCATGGTTTAACCTTTACTCAAATTTTGGAGCGATATACGACAGCATTCTTGAAATGATAGACACAACCGAAAACATAATTTTGCAGTTCGTAAACACTGAGACTGACACTATTGAGACGCTTTATGCAACCATAAATGTTGGCAGCTGTATAACGATAGACTCAGGAACCACCATAGAGACAACGCTTACGGTTGAGCCTGGCGAGACAGTTACTTTTGAGTGGGCGATAGATTTTTCATCAGGCTGCAGCGGTCGAAACGCATGTTTTGGCGCGGTTATCTGGAGCGGGAGCGATACACTGCGAAGGTTTGGCTGTCTTACGCGGGCTGATTGTGAATGCCCGCTTATCCCCGTTTGGATAGCATGTCCTGAATCGTGTCCTCAGCTTACCTCGTGCGCAGACCAGATAATGATTTTCGGTGTTTACGATTCTACGGGGGCTGGGATAGACACAGCCAATGTTTACATAAGACGCGTGACGACGAGCGGGATGAGTTATGTGCCATTAAGTCAGCTCGATTTCTACACATTCGGAGATACGACATTTATAACAGTCCATGGTTCGTTTGGCGATGGTGACACTATAACGCTCCACTTTGATAGTTTGTTCACAACTCAGGGATGTAAAATGCCGCCATGGTAAATATTTGAAAATTGTCGATTTATACATAAATTTAATTGGAGGACGATATGATAAAAATTAGGAATATTTTGGTTTTGTTCGCGATTTTAGCATTATCGACGGCAGTTTATGGGCAGCTTGTAAGCTGCACCTATACGGTCGACCTTTCACCACCCTACATCGATACAACGACGAGCCCTCTTTATCCTTCACCGGGGGATACGGTTAACGATTTGTTTCAGGTTTTTGGGGCGCCTTTGAAAGATGATGGCGCTGGAGTGTGGCTTAATCATGTTCAGGCCGAAAGTGTATGGGACACGCTTTGCGGTGCTGACATCGGAACATACATAACATGGGCGGTTAACGATTTCTCGTCCTCGAATTTTGTGGATACTGTGTGGGACTCTACTTTTGCCTCGGACACATTCAACTACAATGATTCCATAAAGGCATGTATTCATGGGATTGACAGGATTCTGAACTTCGGCGAGGATTGCTCGTGCTGCCCCAACGAATTCGATAGTTGCTGGGTTTTTCACATTGCACCGTGCGACAGCTATCGGCTCGTAAATATCTGCCCTTCGCCGTGTGAAATAATAACAGCCAACGAGAGACAGGCTGTGTGGTGGTCGCTGGTTCCAGTTCCGGGGTCTGGGAATAGATATCCGGATACTGCCAGCATTATAGTTGAGGTTTATGTAGATGGTGTGCTTGCTGATTCGGGGACTATCGCTTCCTTGGATTGGGCGCACTACATTGGCAACCCGATCGACAGGATTTTCCCGGATACCATAATGGTTGAGCCGCTGGGAACCACATGGTCTCACGGTGATTCTGTTGCGATTGTGGTGTACTCGACACAGTGTCCCATAATACTTTCGGACACATGCTCGTTTATGGTTGACTTCGTTCCGCCGCACATAACATATCACTATCCAGCACCGAGTGAGACTGTCTTCACGCCATTCGTTAATCTTATAGCAATCCTTGACGACG
>JAGGRZ010000165.1 GCA_021159335.1 bacterium | reverse complement strand
TCGTCAGCTCGTGTCGTGAGATGTTGGGTTAAGTCCCGCAACGAGCGCAACCCCTGCCGCTAGTTGCCAGCAGGCCCTTTGTGGTGCTGGGCACTCTAGCGGGACTGCCCGGGTTAACCGGGAGGAAGGTGGGGATGACGTCAAGTCAGCATGGCCTTTATGCCCAGGGCTGCACACGTGCTACAATGGCAGGTACAGAGCGAAGCGAACCCGCAAGGGGGAGCAAATCGCAGAAAGCCTGCCCCAGTTCGGATCGGGGTCTGCAACTCGACCCCGTGAAGGTGGAATCGCTAGTAATCGCGCATCAGCCACGGCGCGGTGAATACGTTCCCGGGCCTTGTACACACCGCCTGTCAAGCCATGGGAGCCGGCAACACCTGAAGACGGTGAGCCAAGCCCCTTCGGGGGACAGCCACTGTCTAAGGTGGGGCTGGTGACTGGGGCTAAGTCATAACAAGGTAGCCCTACGGGAACGTGGGGCTGGATCACCTCCTTTCTATGGAGTAATAAAGCAACCGTCTCCCTATTCCCTTGTCGGAGAACCCCTGAACGATTATTTTTTCATCCCTAAAAAAACTACCTAATGCTAAGCTGAAACCAGAGCGGTCGGTGGTCCGCTATAAAATAGCGTATGTATTGGAAAAACATTTTTTGTTTCCTCCTATTATTGTCGTCCCATAGGTCAGTAAGAATCGCGTTGTCGAAGTCGAAGACGCCCATCTTGCCGGTAAAGTCTTCCTCCGTTTTTGAGGGAAAGAACGCGAGCTCATCGTAATGTTTATCTCCTGCAAGATTTGTCCCCACATAACCGGTTTCGTGTTTCGGGAGTTTTAAACCGTGGCTCATTAGCTCGTTATATATAGGGTCTTCCGGCTGAAGTCTTGCCATGTTGAAGTCGCCAACAAGAATTATATCGTTATTCGGCGGATATGGCTTGTCCACCCGTTGTTTAGCCCATTTGCTGAGAGCCTTGGCCTCGAGTTCTCTCATAAAAGAGTTAGCCCAATAAAGGTGAACATTAACGAGTGTGAACTCAAGTTTCCCCGCAGTGAAAGTTGCCATGTAGGGATTCCTGTTGAACCCCTCGAAAGTCGCCTCTTCGCTGACATCCTCGATCTGGATAGTTATTCTTCTTCGCTCGTATCCTCTCATCGCGAGCTCAGCCACAAGACCTTTTTGAGCAACTTTTTCTTCCTCGAATACGAATGCAAGCCTTTCCTGGTTTCCCGCGGGGTCGGTGTATATGGCGTTCCATCCGCTGCCGAGAAAATCCAGTAACTTCTCGAAGTCAGAAAGGTTGTCGGCGACCTCCTGAATAGCTGTAAGGTCGAAAAATCTTATTATTTCCGCCATCAGTCTTATGTGGTCGTCATCGCGCTTTTGCACACCGAAATTTGTAAGGTTCCATGTTGCCACGAGGAGTTTATCGCTGCTCTTTTCAGGAATCTTCCTCAGTTGCTTATGTTTTATCAGGTTTTCTACCTCTTTTTCGAGGCTGAATTTATAGTTGAACTCGGGCTTGGGATGGGGCATCATTTTATTCCCTCCTTTGTTAATTTATCTTGATTTTCAATAATCCCACCCAAAGAAAAGGTCAAATCGCGGTTTCTTTGATATCGTTTTAAAATCAGTTTTGTAAGCCACATCGAGCCTTAAAACGAGGTATCCGGACAGATTAAGTCGCAATCCGCCTCCTATAGCCCCGACTACCTTTGGTTCTTCTTCCCACGCGTCGCCGGCGTCAAAAAACAGCGCGCCATTAATCCCTGGTATGTCTATATCGACGATTGGGGTCGCGATAAAGATTCGCTCAAAAACGGGGAATCTAAGCTCGGAATTAAACAGGATAAGGTTTCTTCCGTAGAACTGAAATAGCTGATAGCCTCTTAAATCGAGGCTTCCGCCGAGGAAAAAGCGGAGAGGTTCTTTTCCACCGCTTGTCCTTGCGATAACACGGCCGGCGAGGCAGGAGTATTTACTCAGCCTGAGATAGCGTCGAAAGTCGAGCGAGACTATGTACCTGTATATTTTGCCCGATGCGCCCACTCCGGAACCGATGGTAATGTTTGTCCGCATGCCATCTATGGGACCTGTGGTCCACCACAGGGAATTGTCCCTTATGAAAGATGCTGCACAATCGAAAATTATGTCGTCCCGCGAGGATTTGAAAGTCGTCCGCTTCGAGTGATAAATCATAGCACCAAGCTCAAGTCTCGTAAACCTTGAGATGCTGTAATTAGCCGTTCCTATGACGCCTATCATTCGTTCGCTGTAGGAACCCTCATAGCGGTCGTAGGTGTGAAGATTAAGATGGTAAGCACCAAAACCGAATCGCCAGTGTTTGAGGTTTGAATTGTATATCGCAGCAACATTGGTTTCTTTGAGAACTTCACTCCACTCGCGGGCATTGTTGGCAAGAAAAAGGTAGAGATTTCTGTCACCCACGATGTCGGTAAGGCTTAGCTCAAGTCCTGCAGCGGTCTGTCTTGTGGTTAACATTCCTATTTCACCTTGAGCAAAGTTTAGCTTGAGTTTGTGCGCTGATTTCGGCTTCGAGGCGAGGCTTTCCGCTGGTTGTGCGAATGTTAGTGGCGGATACCAGCTTGAAACCACCGGCTCTTTTCGGTAAACGCCGAGCGAGGTTAGCGAATCCAAAGGTAAACTCATAATCGGACATTCTCCTTTTGTGCAAACGCAAACAAGAAGTGTGTCTTCACCTGCGAAGCTTATGGAAACTGGCCTTGCGGCAAGTCGATGAGCCATGTATAAAGTGTCGGTTGATAAGTTGTATATGTAAATGTTCGGGAATGTGTCATCATCCGCTATGAAAGCAATTTTCTCCCGTGACGGAGATATAGCTGGCGAAAATGGGTTGTTTATTGGGGCGTTGCTGCAAAGCCTATAAATCGTATCATTGTCCATCATGAAGAGCCATTTCCGCTGGTTTTTCCCCCGGTCGGAAACGAAGACTGTTGTGTCTCCTGCTGATACTGGGTCATCGTCAAAGTATGGGTCATCAGTTATTTTAACGAGCTTCCCTGTTTTTGAATTCAGTTTGAAAATATCGCGGAATCCCGAAATTCTGGTTCCAGAAAAGATTATCGAACCATCATCCGTGAAGGAGGGAGAATTTATTTGCACGATGTCTTTCAGCTCAAAGGCTTTTTCTTTTGAGTTCGAGATATTTTTGATGAAAAGTTTTTCTTTGCCCCTTGATTTGGCCGAGAAAACCAACAAACTACCTTTCAGAGCTATCCTATTTTTGAAAAATCGCGTCGCCTCGCTGCTTTCCGTTAGTTCAATTTTGCGGATAAGTTTTGCTTTGCGTTTCTTTACCATGTATATACCGCTGTATCCAAGCCTGTTGCCCTTTGCTATGACTGTTGCGGAATCGAGTCTTACTGCCGATGCAAAGTATCCGTCGCGGGTCAAAACCTTGCCAGCAAACTTTATCGGTGTTAGCGAGCCTGCATATTGTCCAAAGCGCCTAAGAAGCCATTGTCGCCAAAGCTGCCCTGCATCCTCAATCGTGACCCCGAAAAGAAAGGGAAACATATCATCTATATACGCACCTGTCCACATTTTCTCAAGAATAAGCACATCCGAGTGAAGACCATATCGTTCCCGCAGAAATCTCAGGAAGCTTTCGGCTAACTTATACATCTTAAATGTGCCATAAATTTTGTAGAAATCGGCGGGCAGGAGGAGGTCCTCGTTTATTAACGCTTCGATTATTTCGCTTCGTTCGTCAATGCCCTCTTTCTGGGATAAAACTTCCGCCTGTCCCTCCGCGAACCACAGTTCTGGCATATTTATGAAAAATCTCTCGTGCGCATCGTGAACGAACTGGTTTAGCTCGAGTTGCCATATGTGAACGAGCTCATGGGCAAGAATGTGGATAAACTCCCTCGCGTCGCCATCAAAGGGGACAACTACCCTTTCGAGAATGTACTCGGTAAACCCACCTATTTGTTCGGGTATGATGAACGGCACGATATGGGTTTCAGCAAAAAGTGTTGGTGAGCTATAAATTACTATCGGTATCCTATCCGAGGGATGAAACTCAAAGTGGCGAGCGTAGCAATCGTAAACGCTTTCCGCCACATGAGCAGCGAATCTCGCTATGCTGTCCTCCTCAGGATAATAGTATATGTCGAAATGTGCGCTTTGAAGGACCCGCCAGTCATACTTTATCGGCTGAATCTTGTTCTTGCCAAAGTAGTATTGACCGAATGAGAAGGATACGAGCGTAAAAATAATAAGTGTTTTAAATCCTCTTGGCATATTAAACTCTAATTTGAAAATAATTGTTCGACAGGGTTTTTCAAGTTTTGATGGGGCCTAAATTTTGTTTTCACATGGTTTTCCAGAGCTTTTCGGGGAATTTTTGCTCGTATTTAAGAAGTCTTTCGTAAATTATCTGGATTCGTTTTTCCACACCTTTTGAGGGGTTAATAGGATTCCATCTTTTCGGTGATGGCAACACAGCTGCAAGTGCACACGCCTGCTTTCTTGTAAGCCTGCTTGCAGGGATTCCGAAATAGTGCATGCTTGCGGCTTGCGCTCCGTAGATGTGCGGACCCCATTCGACGAGGTTAAGGTAAAGTTCGAGGATACGCCGTTTCGAAAGTTTTCGCTCAAGGATTTTGGCTATTAATATTTCCTTAACTTTCCTCAAAGGAGTTTTACGCGGCGATAGGAACAATAATCTCGCGAGTTGCATCGTTATGGTCGAGCCACCGCGATAGAAACCCTTCCTCGTTATGTCCTGACGGATTACTATTTTTAGTTCTGCCCAATCTATGCCGTGGTGCCAGAAAAAAGCTATATCCTCGGATATGATTACCGCTCTTATAAGATGGGGCGATATGCTATCTATAGGTACGGGATAGCATTCATAATCGAGGGTGTCCCCATTGTATCGCATTATAGATGTTATGCGCGGAATACTATTGTTGAGCGAATCAATCGTTTTTGCTGCTTTGTAGACGGGAACGAATATGATTAAAAAAATCAATGCGAGAGTTACCGAAATTATAATCAGGATGTATTTAACGAAAGGCGGCATTTTAATAATATTATTGATTCTTGGCAGGAGGTAGTATATATCCCGTTTTTTTGGATGGTTTGATTGTTAAAATAAGCTTTTGGGCAAACTATTACTTTTCAATTATGAGTTTCCTCTCCTTTAGAATCTTTATCAGCTGCCTTCGTCCTGCGCTTCTTATTTCCGCCTTCGTTAGCGGGAATCCTTCTATCCGCCTTGCTAAATAGCGTAACTGGTTATAGTCGAGCGATTCGACGCCTTCGTTTTCAAGTTTATCGAGTATCTCGCCGAGTTTAGGGTCATTCGGGTCGTATTTAACGCTCATTTCCCCCGTTTTTTTGGCTTCGGTCTTTTTCCAGCGGTGGAATTCCAGTGCAGGCTTTTGTGTTCCAGGTGGTATTATAGGTGTTATCATCGGCTCAACCCCGTTGTCTGGGTTCGGTATTACATGTGCCGCTATTAACTCGCCAACTCGCTGCGCAGCCATCGCACCTGCCTCAACTGCTGCCTTAACCGCACCCACTGTGCCCCTTATTTTTATAATGGTAAGTCCACCGCCCGTGCGCTCGTAGTCAACAGCTACCACATCTGCTGCTTTAACGGCTGCGTCTGTTGCCTCTATCAAGCCGACCAGCCCCTTAGTCTCAATCATTCCCAGAGCTCTTCTTATGTCAAACATATTTGCCCCCTAATATTAGTATTACTCTAATTAGCAAAAAAATTGCATCAGCGCAACAAAAGTTTTTATACGACAACATGTCCTCTACTTCTGCGAACTCTCGTAGTCCCAGTAGGTTAATATCGGATTTCTGTTAGCACTGACTTCATCCAGCCTTCTTACAGGAGTATTGTGCGGTGCTTCTTTCAGTATTTGCGGGTTCTCCTCAGCTTCGCGACGAATCTTAATCATGGCATCGGCAAATGCCTCGAGCATCTCTTTGGGCTCTGATTCCGTTGGCTCGATCATAAGTGCCTCGTGGACTATGAGCGGGAAGTATATGGTGGGCGCATGGAATCCAAGGTCCAGAAGGCGTTTTGCCACATCGAGCGTTTTCACTCCGTATTTCCTTAAAAACTCTCCCGATAAAACGAACTCGTGCATGGGAGTTTCTTTATAAGGAAGTTCGTAGTAATCTCTTAACAGGGCGAGAAGGTAGTTCGAATTCAGGACGGCATCCTCAGCGGTTCTCCTTAGTCCGTCTTTTCCCATCGTGAGGATGTATGCGAAAGCCTTGACCATGACTCCAAACGAGCCCCAGAACGCCTGAAGTTTACCCATGGAGTCCGGTATGTCCCAATCAAGTGTGTAAGTGCCGTCGTTTAGTTTTTTAACCGTCGGCTTGGGCAGGTAGGGCGCAAGGTGCTCAGCTACAGAAACAGGACCTGAACCGGGTCCGCCGCCACCGTGAGGCGTTGAGAAAGTTTTGTGCAAGTTGAAATGAAGTGCATCGACGCCGAATTCTCCCGGACGAGCTATGCCCAGAAGCGCATTCATATTGGCACCGTCCATGTAGAGCTGCGCCCCGACGGAGTGCAACATTTCCGCAACCTTTCTTATGTCCCGCTCGAAGATGCCTAAGGTATTGGGGTTGGTTACCATCAAAGCAGCAAGGTCCTCGTTTAGGTAGGGTTCTAAAGCTTTAAGGTCAATTCTGCCATCTGGTCCCGACTTTATTTCCACCGGTTGCCAGCCAGAAAAAACTATTGAAGCGGGGTTGGTTCCGTGGGATGAATCGGGTATTACCACTATTTTTCGCGGGTTTCCCTGGGATTCGTGGTAACGCCGTATTATCGATAGCCCTGCAAATTCCCCCTGTGCACCAGCTGCTGGCTGAAGAGTTATCGCGGAGTGTCCACCAATTTCACAAAGCATTTCTCCGAGTCGAAACATTAACTCCAGTGCGCCCTGCGCAAATTCGTATGGTACCCCTGGATGGAGGTTTGCGAATCCTGGTAGCCGTGCCAAGCGCTCGTTAAGCTTTGGATTGTATTTCATAGTGCACGAACCGAGTGGATAAAATCCCTTGTCGACATGATGGTTCATTACGGAGATTCTAACGAAATGGCGCACTACCTCAGGCTCAGAAACCTGTGGAAGTCTGTTCGGGGTGGTTCTTATCATCCCACCGGGAATGTGGTCCTCAACAGGGTATTCAGGTACATCTCGTTCTGGAAGACTTATACCCTTTTTGCCCTCTTTGCTGATTTCCCAAAGGAGTTTCTCCGACATTTTCGCGCTCCTTACGGTTTTTTTGAGTAAGATTTATTTTTTCTTTTCAGTAACCTCGAGATATTTGTTGTATTCCTTGTCGTTAAGAATTATTTCCACGGCTTTTCTTATGGCTGGGTCACTTTTTAGCGTTATTTGCTTGTATCTTTCCTTAAGTCCGAATAGCTTTGAGACCAGTTCTCGCTTTATTGCTCGCTTGATGTAGTTGAGGCTTCGCGCGAATTCGTGCTCTTTCTCTGCCTCGAGACGAACTTTTAGCGCCTCAAGCTGTTTCATCGTCTCCTCCGAAAGGCTATCTTGGACTGCTATCGAATCAAGCTGTTCGAGAACGAGCTGCGAGCGCGTTTTGTAGGTGAAGTTCTTTTCCTTGAGGAATTTCTTGAACTCCTCTATCATCTCATCCGTTACCTCGAAATCAGGTGATTTTATCGCATTCTTGTGGGTCGCAACATAGTGGACGGCAAAGTCGAAAAACAGCCCTTTACGCTCGAGTTCCGCCTCAAGGCGTGTTAGCAAGGGTGGTTCGAATTTAATGTCAGGTGTTATACCGCCACCGCCGTAAACAACTCGTCCCTTGGCTGTGTAAAAAATCGGCTTTTCCCTTTCCTTTTTCGCCTTGCTGGTATCTGATGTGTCCGGAGGTTGCCTTTCGTATATCCAACTCCATGGGTCCAGAGTGTCGGGATTGTAAAGAGCAGTATCGGGGATTATAGCGCAGTTTCGCCGAAGAAGGTAGTCCTCTTTCTGGATGCACCTTCCGCTGGGTATGTAGTATTTTGCAGTAGTTATTTTTAGTGCTGTTCCACCGTCGAGTGGTCTTATGCTTTGAACGAGTCCTTTGCCGAATGTGTTCGTGCCCATTATAAGCCCTCTATCGTGGTCCTGTATAGCACCTGCCACTATCTCCGATGCGGATGCGCTACCACGGTCGACGAGAACAATAAGTTTACCTTCCTTATAGACCCCATCGTGGTCCGTGTAATACTGACGGTTCTGGAAGAATGAGCGTCCCTTTGTATAAACCACGAGCGCATCTTTGGGAAGGAACTGATTGGCTACCGCAACAGCCTGGCTTAAAAGTCCTCCCGGGTTGTATCGCAGATCGAGTATTATTCCTTTAGCTCCCTGGCTTATAAGGTCCTCGAGGGCATTTTTAACTGCATGTCCGGCTTCGGCGGAGAAGCTTGAAAGCCTTATATATCCGACTCCCTCCTCTGTCATCCCATAAAACGGCACAGGCTTTATCTCGATTATATCTCTCGTTATAGTTACATCGAATGGTTCTGGTTCTCCTTCGCGTTGAATCGTTATTGTTACTTTAGTTCCGGGTTCACCGCGAAGCTTTTTCACCGCTTGCTCAACTGTTATTCCCCATGTGGATTTGCCTTCTATTTTTATTATTCTATCGCCCGCCTGAAGTCCTGCACGGTAAGCTGGTGTGCCTTCTATAGGAGCTATTATCGTAAGCCAGCCATTTCTTATGCCTATTTGTATCCCCAATCCACCGAATTTGCCGCGTGTATCGACTTGAAGTTCCTTGTATTGTGTTGGTGTGAAAAATACCGTATGCGGGTCAAGTGTCGAGGTCATGCCGTCTATCGCACCTTTTATGAGTTTCCTGTAGTCGATGGGGTCGACATAGTCCGTGTAGATAACCTTTGCCACCTTGCCAAGGAGCGTTATTTGTTTGTAAATGTTATTGGCAGCTCCCTGGAAGGCAAAAACTACGGCTATTGCCCCGAATATCGTGAGCAATATTAAAAGATAGATTAATCGCTTTTTCATCTTCAACGCCTCCAATATTTATTCCTCCAACTTTAAAAGTATAATTCTGTTTGCCTTTTTGTGTAGGTTTTTTACCAGTTCCTTGAATTTTATGTATTCTTCGGGCTTTATTACTTTCTTATTAAGGGTGAACGCAATGTTGTAAACAGCAGAATAATCACCGTATTGTCCGGAAACTACATATGTTCCGAAAGGCGTTTTTATGTTCTGCATGGGCGGCGCGTAAACGACCTCATAATCAGCAGGGAATTTTATCACATTCTGGAGCATTATTTTTCGCGAATAATCGACGAAAAGCGGGAGTTTCCTTTCCTCGAGAGATATGTTGGGAATATCAACTAACTCGAAAGGCAGTTCAGGAAACCATATTATAGCCATATTACCCTGTCTTATCATGTACTGCTCCGCGTATATGGTGAATTGAACCGATGCCATACCCTCATTTGTGTTTATGTTCTCGAAAATGGTATCGCCATCGAATTTTGCACCGGGAATAACCTTTGATGCTGCCTCCTGCAGTGTCTGTTTTATCTGCGACTTTTTCTTGTACCTGAAAAATTTTCTCAGTTTTTCACCTGGTATGCCGCTGGCAGTAACTCCAACGCTCCCTTCGGCTCTGCCGTCGAGGTCAACACCTATGTCGAAAGAGTAAACAGCCATGTTGCTTTCAGGGATGTCCGCTGGAAGCTTGGTAAGTTTCTTCGTTCCAAGGTCTACCAGTAACGCATAACCGCCCGCAGCGGGTCCCAAAAAGTTTAGCGGCGCATATTGTGACGACGGGTCGAGGTAGTAGGTCTTTCCGTTAAGCACCGCCGACACGACCACCTTATTGAATTGGTAAGCTGTCGGAATATTGAAGATTTTCGCGCCGTAGGATGATATCAGCATTGGCTTGGCGGGTATTTTCGCTGCTTTTAGAAGCGCGATAAGCAACACAGAAAGGTCTTTCGAATCACCTCTGCCATTTCTAAGAACTTCAGCTGCGCTGTGAGGAACAAAACCGTGGTATTCGAACTTGGTGTTTATCTGTGTAAATCTATCCTGGACGAACCTGAGCAATGCAGATAAAACTTCTTCGCCTTTTTTGCCTTTAATGAGCGAATCAGCTATTGCTTTTATTGTATCGTTTAAAACTATTTTAGGTGAAATGTGCGTATATATGAATTTTGCTTCATCCGCCCAGCTCTTTGAGGCTGAGTAGAAAATAGTTGGGAAAACTTCTCTTAGTGGCGGCGTCCCCGGTTCGTAGTTGACGCCTCCATAATTTTTTATAATCCATCGAAGCATGCCCGGTTTTTTTGTCGGTTTTGGCGCGCTGGTTGCCGAAAGAAAACTTATTTTCTTGCCTTTCGGGTAGTCGACCTCATAGAATGTTTTTCTTGAGGGTTCGGTTCTAACAAGAACTTCCATGGCACCGAATGGTATCGGTGCGTCTTTGTCAGTTTTTATTTTGGCATGTATCTCTACAACGGAGCTTTCGCTCACCGCGGGAAGCGACAGAACCTTGGCTAAAAGATTGCCATATATCGATGCATCGGAATATTCGGGTGGGGTTATGTCGTTAATCGAGGCGGGTTCTATAGGCATAGCTTTGTCGCCGTTTATAGTTCTCGCGCGGAGAAGTTCGACTTTTTGGAAGTCGGCGTTATAATAGATTTTGTAGTTGGCAAGTCGTCTCTTGCCCATATATGTGTAAATTTTGGCAAGAAAATAGATCTCTTTCTCAAAAGAGCCGTCTTCGTTAAGCACTACTTTTGTGCTGTCTGTTATTATGTAATATGAAGCGTGTGGGAAACTGTCCCTTGGTGGAACCGAGCGTATAAGCCTAAGTAGGTCTGGTTCTACCGTGGTATCTGCTGATAGGTCAACGGCAAAAGACGCGCCTAAAAAAACGATTGAAAGTATTATCCACGCAAGTTTTCTCATTGTTTCCTCCTATATATGAATTTTTCAGTTGTTTTCATTTTAATCAGCGGTGTTTTCTTCGGCTTTTGGTGCTTTTCTTCTCAATGTTTAGTATTAACATTCCTTTGCCTGCTGTCTGATATTTGTTGAATGCATCGCGGAATTCCTGATAATCTTCAACGGGGACATCGATGTCTTTCAAAGCTGTGTAGCTTGAGTATTTAACTCTTTTTCCTTCCACTTTGTAATCCGCCTTGAATGTGAAATATTTATTGTCTATTCTTGCCTGTTCGGGCTGACTGGCTATTTTGTAGACCTTGGGAAGCTCTATTTCTTCGTCTGTTTTTACGCTATATGTTGCTGTAAGCCTCAAAGGAAACTTTCGCTGCTGAAGCGATATGGCTTTCTTAACGCCGTCTGCCAGTAAATCGAAAACCTGCTGCACCATCGGGGCTTGGAGAAGGAGATAATCGCCCGCCACCGTTGCATACTCTGGAATTTCGTATTCTACAACCATCATCGCAGGGGTCGAAAGATCAGTTACAGGCTCAGGGGTTATTTTAAACGAAAGAAGGTTCGCATTGGGGTCTATTTTTTGAAGGAGCTGATTTATGAACCTTTCGC
>JAGGRZ010000164.1 GCA_021159335.1 bacterium | reverse complement strand
AGAAGCAGCTAAAAAAGCTATCTTTCAATTCCCCGTGGGAATGTCGAATAGGTCTTACAACAGGGTCTTAATACGGCTCGTTCAGCATTTGCTCTCTTTCAATTCCCCGTGGGAATGTCGAATAGGTCTTACAGATTCGGCAGAAGTTCGAAAATTATTAGATGAAAAGTTACCTTTCAATTCCCCGTGGGAATGTCGAATAGGTCTTACTCCACTCACATAACTAATGACAAAAACTAACTTTAAAAAGCCACTGCCGAACATTGTCAACAAAAACCCTTAACAGAAAACCACGATTAACAATATTTCCATTCAAAAATAATCCCATCATCCTATCCCCCAATGAGTTACAAAATTTGCGAATATAGCACGACAAATAAGCAATACAAAAACCCTCGCAAAACTATAAAACAACAGTTTCCTCAAGCTCATATGGCGCATCGTAACCCCATCTAACAACCTTTCGCCAGCAATCCTCACACATCTCGATAAAAACTATACGGTCATCGGGAAATTTCAAAATATTTTTTATCTTTGCCTTGAGCCTCACAAAATTTTTTCGCGTTATAGCTACCTCAAAAAAACTATATTGAACATTAACCCCAAAACTCCCAAGCAATTTGAAAAGCTTTCTCCGTCGCTTGTCATCAGAAACATCATACGCTATAATCATCCTTAGCTCACGCAAAGCTCACCTCGCTCTATAAGGTTTATACTCACTTAGCTCCCCTGTAAATACCTTCCCCAAAAGTCTCATCTGTGTTTCAAGTATTCGACGAAGACTAACACGATAACCAAACAATGAATGTTTCACCAAACTATTCATCCTACTGTTATATTGCTTTATAAATTTTTTCCTCCCCGACTCATTAAGAAATACAAACCTCTGCGGCGACTCCTGAATATCAAAATCTGACAATGATATAACTCCTTTATTAATCATATAAAGAACCAAAGAATCCACTATTATTGGTCTGAACTCCTCCAAAATATCAAGTGCTAATGCTGGTTTGCCATATTTGCTCTTATGATAAGGACCAATATAAGCATCAAGCCCAACAGCATGCGCTATACCAACAAGCTCAGCAGTAAGAATAGAATAACCAAAAGAAAGCATTGCATTAACCCTGTTTCTCGGTGGTCTTCTCGTTCTCCTTTCAAAGTCAAATCCCTTAACAGTAATCAAATCACCAAAAGCCGAAAAATACTCCCGCGTCCCCTCTCCCTCTATACCTAAAATTTCCTCAAATGAATCCTTACTCTTCAACGCTTTAAGTAAAGCTGAGATATGCTTAATGCTCCGCAATACTCTTTTACTTCCCAGATTTCTGTTTCTCCTGAGAAGTAAGGTCTTCATATTAGCCAACTTGCCGTAAACTATTGAGCGTGCAACCTTAAAACACTTACCCTCATCGCGGCAGAAAAGAACTTGAGCAACACGAAGGTCAATATTCTTATTTCTCTCAGGAATAAACATCCCTTCAAACCTTCCTTTCGAGGAAAACATAGCAATAAAAATATCACGCCTAAGTGCTGATGATAGAGCTCTATTCGAAATCGTAACACTCCCGACAAGATACATTTGATTAACTGCCTCACATGGAATCTCAAACACTTCGCCAGAGCCTTTTTCAACAATAAATCTCCCTTTCCTGTAACCTATCTTCGCCCATTTATCGTCCACATACAATATTCTCTCGCGCCACAGGACTGGCATTGTATATGCGGAAACCTTATCATATCCGCTCTTAAGCTTGGTCACCTCATCTGGCAAACACACATTAACAAGCGCACAACCACGGCATCGCTCATCATCCAAGGGAGGCGGAATAGTATTACCGAGCAATATATCATGAGCAAGTTCAATTGCTTCCATAACATGTTGCCTTAACTTGTAATCAAAATTCACTTCAATACGCTTGTGACTCTCTGCGTAATAGATGTAACCTTTGTTTATCCTCACTCCCAGCACATCCTCAAGCACCATAGCCTCTGCACAAAGCTGAGCCCTATCATATAACCTGTTACTCACTTCTCCAGTCTTGAATTCAATGGGATAAATTTTGCCTCCATCATCCTCAATGGCATCTATAAGGCAGGAAATACCAAGTCTATCAGATACCAACCTCATTTGTCGCCTTTGCACCCTCTCGCCGATATAAACAGTCTTACGCCGCTGCTCATCCTCAACTTTACCCCGTTCCATCTTCCAATCTTTAACATCAACTCCTTCCACATAACGCAAATAAAAATTCCGAGGACAGTAAAGAACCTCAAGGGCAGATGTTAACGGTATATAATCATCCTCTTTCAGCGACAACGATCTTTTCATCTCCCACCACCCAGATTTTACCGCTATCCAACACTCGCCCCAAAATAGGCTTGTGTTCCCAAATTCCTTTATTCTCAACGATAGGAAATATGTGCTCATAAAGAGGAATGTCTTTTTTCTTCACATCAGCGATGCATCTTTCATGAACCCAGAAAACAGTCCCGCCTTCGACAATATCACTAACAACGCGTAATGGAACTGGATAATTCGACCTAAATTCTTTATCATTAGCCATGTCCATTTCCAAGGGTCCGGAGACAGAAATAACGGTCGCAGCAGATTCACTATCTCCCAAGGTTACCGGAGAAGTTAATAGGGCATTTCTTGCTCGGATAAGGAACTCATTATTTTCAGACAATAATGCGCATCTAAAGAAACCATCAACGAAACCAAACTGACGCCCAAGAGCATTAGTCCCTTTGCCGCCGAGTTCGTAATCAAATCTCATTATCGTGGAAACTATATGACTCTTAAGAACAATTCTACCTGAGGAACTGCCATAACTTCTTAGAGTAGACACACTCCATATTATATTTTGCTCACACTCGCTAAGATATTCCATAGGATGTTTTACGGATTCAGCACGCTGAATAGCATTAGCAACCATGCCAATAATGGTCGATGGTGGCGGAAGAGGATATGTTAATGCAGACTGCCATGTGAAAGGAATTCGTATGGTGAAAAGGGAATTTGGTATCAAGTCAAAGAATAAAACTTTCATATTTCCCTCTCAGTCGAGCTGGCAAATTATCTCTTCAAATAAATTATCAATCGTCTCGAACTTTTTTGTGCCCTCTGGTTCTCCATCGCCAAAATATAATATTCTCGTCCCTTCAGGCATTAATCCTACAGTTTTCTCAAGATAACCATCATACATAGGCGACACAGGAAATGGTAGCGGACTCTCCTTATGATAGGCTACCATGAGCTCAACTATATCCATATGAGGAACCGCATGAGACAGCGATGCGCCAATCTGACCTGAAAGCAACAACCTGAAAGCATCAATAGCTGCGTTAATTCGTTCTTTCCTTTCGTCTTCTTCAAGAACATAGGGCTCATCGCCAGTCAAGAGTGAGGTTTCGGCAAAACCTATCCTTTCCGCATCGAGTGCAGCAACGAGCGCATAAACACCCGAAGCATACGATTTTGAAAAAAGCATTTGAGCAGCTCCTTCGCCCGAAGCTATCTCTTCCTGTTGAGAAACGCGGGTGTGCAATACCTGTTTTGATGGTGCCTCTGTTCCTATAACAGGAATGAGCCATGAAAATTGGGCGCGGGAAGTTCTCCTCGACGATATTCCCTTGGCTCCTTTTTCCTCCGATTTAGCGCCTTTAGCAATAAGGAAACCGTGAGTATCACAAATAACGCAACCCCTCAAAGCTTCTGATTCAGGAATTGATATCTGCTCAAGTTTTCCCTTGATAATTTTTCCGGGTCTAATAGGTTCACAAGCTCGGCAAGCATCACACAAAGGCAATCCTTTCTCCAATGCGAGCTTGGTCATCGCATATTGATGCCAATGTTTGACCATCCGTCCTGAGACTGCTGGCGCCTCATCCCGCGACCCATCAGGTCTAACAAACTCCATCATTCGTATGTCGGTTACATTTCCTGCTACAGTCTCGTTGTTAAGGTCATGGATATTAAGGATTAACTTTGCGGCAAAAGTAACATAAGAAAGCATTATGAAACCTCCTCTTTGTTAACTTTTTCACTACGATGCCAAGTAAATGCGAGGATAGATAATGCTGTTTTTACCTGATTAAATTTCTCCTCGCTTTCCGAGGCTATACTGAAAATATGTCTTATTTGTTCATCACTCGGAATAGGCACATACTTTTTATGCTCAGGGTCACTTCGTATTTGAGCCTCTCGCAAAAGCTTAGCAATGGTCTCCTCAAAATCCTTGCTCTCATAGCGAGCATTTCTGATACTGTCAACATAACCATAGTTGCGCTCAAGAACAAAATGTCGCAATGTGCTCGCGAGTGCATTAATAGCCTCGTCTTTAATGATTTCCTCGGGTATCATACATACCTCCTTTAGCAAATAGTTCGCTGTCTTCGGGTAAAGCAAATTAACATAATTACCCTTTGATGTTTCTTTGCTATACAATCTCGCAAATAGTGAAGCATAACCCCAATCGTTACTCTGCAAACATTCATACAAAGCATCTATAGCGGAAACAGCAGGTTGCCGTCCCAAAAGCTTATCAACAGTAGCTACATTCTCTGGATGGGTACCAATGAATTTTTTAAATGGTATATCCGATTGGCTCGTAAATTCATCAAGTCTAAATCCACCGCGTCCATCGGGCGAAAACGCTGAGACATGTAAAGTCGTGTTGATATCCTTCAGCGAGTAGCATATCGATGGGAACTTTGCCATTAAGGCAAAAGGGGTAGTCCGGAGTGAAATATCACCCGTCAACCATTTCTTGCTAACAATCCTTTGCGCTGACATTATAAATTTGATTGCGGATGAATCCAGTCTTTCACTCGGTATAGCAATTGTAACTATATTCCTATAAGCTTTCTCACCAATAATATTTTGGAAGGCGAATTTGGCTAATCCTATTATTGCGATGTAACCACAGACTTCACACAGTGTTGTATTGAAATTAGTCACAACGCTATCCTTTTTATATGGTTTTCCAGCATGTGTCGAGGCAGCCAACAAAAGCCCGCCTGTTTTTCTCGGGTCCGACTTTCCTAACGGTGGTATTTCTTCGTGATGACAAAGTTTATCTGAACGAAAATTTACAGGTATATTTTCTCTATTATCATAAAGGGATAATAAATCATAGTTTAACAATCGTTCTTTTAATTTACCATGACGATCTGCTGTAGTATATACATCTCTATATTTAGCCTGGACACCAGGTATAAAAAACATGTGAGTGGATGTAAGCATGCGCCTAACAAACATTTCAAAAGCTTTGTTTATGGCTTTCGCGTTATCAGTCCCGATTCTTACTATAAATCTGCCACCATATTCCTCTATCTCAACTTCATCTGTTACCTCAAGTCCTATCGCTGCTAAACCATATGCTATCTTGGCTTCTAAATCAGGGAACCCTGTTCCTGGCGTGTAAAGTCTAATCATATCAATCCCCCCTTGAATTTTTCCAAATACCTCATCATTGAGCGGACATAAGGTATGTTCTGCCATTGATTATTGTTCTCATCCCTTGCTCTATACGATGCAGCAAGAAAATCACACAATTTTAAAACATGATGAACAGCGGCTGTCATAATCCTTCTTCTATGTTGCTCATGCAATCCACAACCACGGGACCATATTCGAAGCCCATTTGCCATATCACGAAGATCGCTTACATTAAGCTTTGACACATCTTCCGGAAAAAGCTCGCTGTCAAGCGAAACAACCTCTTTGCACCAAATAATTTCGCCGGTAAATTGATCTACTAAATTTGCTATAACGGCTTGCACATCAGGTCGCTCTATGTTCTCCCCAATAAGTCCACTATCGACATGGTGGATACAAACTGCAAAACAAACTGCATGCCTTAAATCTGACGACTCGTTATAAATTTTTCCCAACTTCTTCCATAAATACGCAGCTCCTATGGATGCATGCGGAATGAAACCGGTTAACCTCTTATCCTCCAACCTGCCCTGCCAGCGCTCAGTAAGTTTTCCAAGGTCGTGATATCTAACCATATCCCTCAAGCAGGATTCAAGTTCATTATCTGATATGTTGAAAATCCTCCTCAAAGAGTATTGATATATGGGGAAAATTCTGTCAAATGCTCCTAAAGCCTTCTTTATATGCTCGACATACTTCTCATCAGGAGCAGATAAAATCACCTTTTAACCTCCTTTTTTGGCGCTATAAGACCAATTTCACTACTATAACTATTCGAAGAAATCAAATAATATCCAAATGGCAGGGCATTCTCGGAAAGTGTTGTTTTCTTTCCCTTAGCAAAAATCCAATAACCCTTTTCATCTTGTGCAACTGAATAGAGCTCGAGTTCAAGCCCTTTTAAAGTCTTGACATCCATTGAAAACAAATTGACACCCACCTGTGATGGAATTGTGGGTTTATCACTTTTGTCGAAAAGGTCACTCACAATAAGATAAACTGGTTTTCCTTCTCTAACAGAAATATTGTCTGGTCTATCATCTGCATAAAGCACCTGCTCATACAAATCAAATAATGAGTCACGAGCAGCAACATCATCGGTATGATATTCCATCCTATCAACGAATGAACAAATTTTCGCAAAATCGGAAAAGTCTATATTCTTCAGAGAAGTCAGCAGCATCCTCGTTCTATCTATAGGTTTGAAACCATCAACTTCGAAATACGGCGCATCATTTTCAACATCAAAAATTACTATTTCACCCTGTTCATCCTCAAATCTTGCACATCTTCCGCTTCGCTGCACCAAAGAATCGGCAGGGGCAATCTCAGTTATAAGCAAATCGGCTGAAATATCCATGCCAGCTTCAAGAACCTGAGTAGACACAACTATCCCACCACACCCATTTCTGCCGAGCATGTTAATAGCTTGTTTCTCGTGTGTTTCCCTGTCTTTAAATGCAAAACGAGAATGAAGTAACACTATTTCTTTGGGATAACTATAGCCACTTTTTTTCAGCGCATTATAAATTTGGACTGCTCTGGATACCGTATTAGATATTATGAGTACTTTGTCATGTCCATCCACAAGCTCCAAAACCTCATCAGATAATTTGCCATTTGATATTATTTTTCTTTGCTCGATTAAAGGATTAACATTCACTTTTATGGTCTGGGATTTTTCAAAAATTGATACTATTATCTGCTGCTTCTCGATTTTCTCAAAAAGGTCATTCTCGAGCGACTTAGGCATAGTCGCGGTCATAACAACAAACGGCACCCTTGACTCGTATAGAATCTCAAACATAGCACGCATTAATGAAAATGTTAAACCTTCACGATACATGTGTGCCTCATCAAAAACCACAATGGAGTTGGCTATTGAACCCGCAGGTTGTTCGAGATGTCTGCCTACTTGCGAAGAGGCTCTTGCGTAAGCATAAATGAACTGGTCAAGTGTGGTAACTACTACATCCGCCATAAAAAATGGCTCATTAGGTTTTGCCCCATGTTGAAGTTCAACGAGAATTTTTGGAGAAACTCTCGCAGCATAACCTTTTATCCGTTCAAAAATTTGATTTGCCAATGCCCTCATAGGTAGGACATAAATAAGTCGAGGAGCTACCACGAATTTCTCCTCGACGAACTGCTCAAGGAACGGTGCTATTATCGCTTCAGTTTTGCCACTTCCTGTAGGTGCGCGCAGCAATATAGGCTCCCCTTTGGAGGAGTTGATAAAAAACTTTTCCCACATCAACGCTTGATGTTCATAGGGTTTAAAACGAGAATGCGGAGAAAATATAAATTTGGAATAAAATTCGGAAACTTTCATCTCATTCACCTCACTTTATTATTTAGAAACTTAACTTTACCCATTCCCATGGTTGTTTTATACCCTACGCCACAGAACTCTGCAAAAGAGCATAGCGCGACAACAAGTTTCCTTATCTGAACGGGGATGCGATGAAGACTATAAAAAACATCCCCCATGAAACCTTTTATAGGAGCATTGGTAAAATTTATTGTTTTCGTTGATAGGTGATATCTTGAGACCATTATTTCATCAGCAATCTCTTTGGGGAATTGAAATTTTATGGGGGAAAAAGCATTCCACTTTTTCACAAGCGACCCAAAAACAAGATATGGTATCGGAAAAATTACTTGCCTTCCCTTTTGTCGGAAAGATGTTGGTGTTTCAAATTTTAAGCCAACGATTCTCTCAGCATCAGAAAATCTAAAAATATCCTCGAACTTCTCCGAAACTATATCTTTGCTATACTTAACTAAAGCGCCTCTGCCAGCTAAAACCACCCTTCTTGCCTCAGAGCTGAACTTAATGAGTGTTCTCTCTAAAGCATCTTTGACGCATTCCTCAAGTGCCCCCACACTACATAATAGATTATGCTCATCATATTTCGCCCAAATTGATATTGGCTTTATGCCATGTTTCTCGTGAATCTGCTCAGCAAGAGAGCTGTCCGAATGGTTGATAAATTTCAATATTAATGAATAAATGTGCTCACCAACATTTTTTGGAAGGAACCTTGAGCCCTCCTCAACGCTTGGCCTCAAAAATTGAAGACTAAACTTTATTAAATACGGCATATCAATTTACCAAGTTTTAACTAATCATTTTAAGAACAAAACTTTCTTGCGGAACACTTCAAAATCAGTTACCACATTTACGATATATACCCCGCTCGGCATAGATTTTTCAGGTTGCCATAAATATTTCCCATTCCCTAAATTTTTAATCCCATTTGATATGCTTCTCCCGCATATGTCAGTAATAACCAATTCAGCATCAACAGGGATATCAATGAAACACAAATTGTTAAAAGGATTTGGATTAATTTTAATCTCTTCGCTTAATGGTAGATTATTTTCCACAATGAAAGTTGAGCAAGGATTGATAACACTAAAAGGCATAGAATTAACAGTAAGCGTAAACTCAGAAGTACTGCACGAGGATGCAGAAACTGTAACTATAAATGGCAACGAATCTATTGAATCTGTGCAATCAACAACCATTGGAAAATAGGGCTTTTGTATGCACGATGTCCTGCCATCCTCATCAAGCCTCACAACGAGAATACTACTATCTCCATACGGATAAGTCGTCGTTATTCCAACGGCAAGAAATCCGCCTGAAGAGCACTTGATAAGTTCCACTGGTATTTCGTCGGCAGGACCACCTATGGTGTAAGCCCACCTTACATTGCCCAATGTATCAACTTTTAGCACTAAGATGTCCTTTTGTCCCGTGACAGGTGATATATCGTTGGCAGCAGAAAGAATCACAATGCTACTATCGTCATCCCTAACCATAGAAATAGCCATCTCACACATAAAACTTGATGTGTCTCCTATAGTATATGCCCGTTTAATATTCCCCAATGAATCAAGGAACAAAAGTGCTATATCACTTTCAAGATGACTACCACCAAGGATAAAACCATTACCATCCGGCAAAGCAGTATAACATGTTAAAAAACCAGTATAATTATAAAAACGAGTCCACTCTATGTTTCCGAATTCATCAAATTTGACTAAAGCTAATGCGCCAAGTATACAAGGAATACTGAAAAAAGTATTAGCCATGAAAGCACCTGAATCGCTTGTTGCAATAAGCTCGGTTCCCCATATACCATACGGGCTATATGTCAAACTCAAACCAATTATCCTTACCCATTCAACATTTAATCTTATAGGATTCAGCTTAAGAACATAAGAACTATCAATCATGTTGGTGCCTGTCACTAAAATGAGATTATCAGCACTCGTAACAATATTATCATTATAGGCGCTCCAATCGAAATGTAATTTTTCCGCTAATTCTAAATTCATTAATTCATCAAATTTCAGAATGGAAGGTTCAGAAAAATATCTCCCAGCACCGTAAATAGCTGAATCATTGTATTCACAAAAATCAAATATCTGTTCACCTTCAAAACGCCCGAACTGCCTCGAGTAAACAACATTCCCCATAGAATCAATCCTCATGTAAAAAAAGTAGCCACCTATAGCAAACCCGCCATCATTAAGTTCTATGGCTGCAAGTGGAACAGCGCAGAATGGAATATTTATGGAGCGGATGAATGTTTCGTATGGGAAAGCAACGGATAAAATAGATATAAGAATAACAAAACAAAAAATTAAATATTTCATTAGCTCTCCTTTCTGATTTTTAGTTACATTCTACCCTACAAAGTTTCCTATTAAAAATATTATAAATGATAAAACATTTCTCAACAAAAATTGGTAATTCCATCAATTTTCAGGACCGCTTTAGCAAGAAAAGTAAGTGTTCAGGCTTTAATTCTCTTCTTATACTCCTCAATCCCTTCACCAAGAATCCTTATCGCGTCGCGCATTTTTTGTTCCTCAAGAACATAGGCTATCCTCACTTCTGAGTTTCCAAGTCCGGGCGTGGCGTAGAAACCCGCACCAGGCGCAACCATAACGGTCTTGCCATCACGGGAAAATTCGGTCAGCATAAATTTCGCGAAATCATCCGTATCATCCACAGGCAATGTAACCATCATATAGAATGCCCCCGAAGGTTTTTTACAGAAAACGCCGGGGATTTTCATTAGTTCCTCGAATGTTGCGTCGCGCCTGCGCTTGTATTCTTCTGCCATCTTGGGGAAATAATCATCCTCGAGCTGCATGAGCACAGCCTGCGCCCCATATTGTTCAATGGTTGGCGGACAAAGCCTTGCTTGCCCCATTTTTATTATCGAGTCCATAACCTCACGAATTTTAGTAACGACCGCACCGATTCTCGCGCCGCAGGCAGAGAAACGCTTGGATATTGAGTCAACTATTATTCCACGCTCCACAAGCTCGGGAATGTGAAGAATGCTCGTGTGCTCACCTTCATAAACAAATTCACGATACACCTCGTCGGCGATAACGAAAAGGTCATGCTCTTTAGCTATGGACGCTATCATCTCGAGTTCGTCTCGCGTAAGAACCGTTCCAGTGGGATTATTCGGCGAACAAATAAGAATAGCCTTCGTCCGTTCATCGATTTGGGAAACGATTTTCTCTCTCGGTGGTAAATGATAGCCGTCCTCAGGTAGTGTTCTTACAGGTTTAAGTTTTATGTCCGCCACAACTGCATAGCCGTTATAATTAGTGTAGAAAGGCTCGAAAACCACGATATTATCACCCGGGTCGGTTACTGCAATCATGGCAAAAAGTATAGCTTCAGAGCCGCCGGTTGTAACCATTATGTCATTTGGTGTGACATCTATTCGGTTAGCTTGATAGTATTTTGCGAGCCATTCACGATATTCGGGCAGTCCCTGTGAGTTGCCATATGCGAGTACACGCGCAGGATAACTGTGCACCGCATTCCAGAAACTCTGCGGTGTCTCTATATCGGGCTGACCTATGTTGAGGTGGTATATTTTAACTCCTCGTTTCTTCGCCTCGTCCGCGTACGGAACAAGTTTCCTTATCGGCGATGGCGGCATTCTCTTCGCCCTGCTTGATATCCTCATTTCATACCTCCGATATTTGTTTTCCCTGCTTTAACCATACTTTCAATATAATCAACAATTCTATGTCCAACACCTCCGATATTCCCCATGGCGAAAACGAAAACCTTGTCACCTAAATCGCTTATGAATCTTATTATCTCCTCAGGCTTCCCTTCGGGAAACTCCCAAACCTTTTCCCCCTCGACTCCGAGCTTCCTTAGTTTCAAAACGATTGGCCTTGTAAGCGTGCCGACTATAATATATTTTTCTGCGGGAATTTTGTGCATAACATCAGGTATTTGCATTGCCCGCTGAGGGCGGTCCTTACGAGAATTAGCAATAACTACTACTCTAGCATCTTTTGAAATTCGCTCTCTTATCATATTCCATATCATAAGAGTCGATTGTGGGTCATTGGCTGCGAACGCGTTCGCAAACTCAATAATACAATCGCCAACTTGGACTTTGAATATTCTTAACACACCGGGGTCTGGATTGCAACTCCACATTCCTTGAAGAGCAATATTCCGCCCGATACCGAGATGCTGAGCGACGGCAAGCGCCAACGCAACATTTTCTTTGTGCTCGATGTAGCTAAACTGTTTCATTTCGTCATCGCTCACCAGATCGGGCGAAACATAAATTAACTTGCATCGCAAAGATTTGGCGTTGTCCTCGAGCTTATTAAAAAGTTTACTTTCAGCAGTAAAACAAACTCCTCCCTCAGGCATAACTCCGCAGAGTGCATCGGCAACATCATCGATAGTGGGTCCCATAACATCAAGATGATCCTCCCGAACATTAGTTATCACAGCTATCGGAGCTTTTATAAATTTGTGCTGCAGAATCCATTGAAGCTCAGGGTCGATAGCCATACATTCGGTTACCAGTGCCTCAGCACCAAGTTTTGCGGTTTTCCTTACCACCCATCGTTGCTCTTTAATATCAGCAGGTCCTGTCCTCACTATTGGCTCTTCATTCCCATCAGGGTATATGAATCGGGCATTGGTTCCTGTGGTTTTCGTCACCACTTTAATCCCAGCCTGACGCAATGCTCCACCTATAAGCCTCGTAACCGAGGATTTACCACGACTACCGTTGATATGAATGCGGACTGGTATTTGCTCAAGAAACCGATTATGGCGATGATACTCAAAAATCCACCATAAAAGCACCAAAACTACAAGAACTGATATAACTATCTGTGCCATTTTATCCTTGCAGTAAGAATCCTGCCATTCAGGCTAAAATAAATATTATCAGCCGATAGCACAACTTCATCAGGCTTAATAGGGGATATCAACTTACCCGCACCAAAAACATCGAGCGTATCACCTCTTAGTGCAAAAAGCTTTCCACCAGAAAACCAAATATTTTCAATATTTTCAGGAATTTCTATCCTTTCCCCACACCAAAGCGAACGCTCCTCTCGGTCAAAAAGTAAAGGTTCGTATTCTCCGCTCAAGCTCTCGTCGAATTCAGCATCCATCAAGAAACCACGAATCCTATCGGGCAAGGCTGCACCGATTAAACTTGTTTGTGGTGACAACCCCAACTCATCGAGCCACAAACGCTGAACCACATTACCAGCATCATCGAACCTGAGAACACACCCGCTACTTTTATCCAGCGCAAAAAAATCCCCGAGGGGGGAAATAGCTACTTGGTCGGGATAAAAATCAAGGTCCACCTCGCCACAAAAATCGAGATTAAGAGTAAAAGAAAGGATTTTTCGCAAAACAGGAATACTTATCCAAATTCGTAATCCAGAGAATGCTACATCGCTTATATTTGATAAAATTTTTCCTGATACGGACGATATTCGCGCTACTACTGAATCATCACAAATCTTTATTATCTCCTGACTCGTCGTAGCTACCATGCATCCTGCCTCAGCCGGGCAAATCGCCGTTACAGGCTGCCCAAGCGCAATAATCGTATCAAGAACTAATATTGCTAAAGCGGTGCTCATTTTTTAGCTGCGCGCTCTATAATCTCTTTCATTTCTCTTACTGCGCGCTCAAACCCAACATAAACGGCTCTGCTAACTATGGAGTGCCCGATAGAAAATTCCTCGACAGCCTCTATGGCAGCGATATTAACCACATTACGATAATCCAGCGCATGCCCCACCGCTACCCCAAGCTTCAGTTTTGCAGCAAGGTTAGCCATCCTATCTATCCTGTCAAGCTCCTCGATTTCGCGCTCGAAGGAATCAGCTTCGGCATAGTAGGTCGTGTTAAGCTCCACAAAATCTGCCCCCATCTCTGCGGCATACCTAATGTTATCCTCGGATGGATCAATAAAAAGGCTCACAGCAATACCCCCATCCTGAAGCCTCCCTATGAACGGCTCAACTATCGTTCTCTCGCTTTCCAGATTAAATCCCCGTTCAGTTGTTTGTTCTCCAGTTCTTTCAGGAACCAATGTCACCATATCTGGCAAATACTTAAGGGCTATTTGGACCATAGCTTCCATAGGAGCCATCTCAAGCGTAAGATGGGTTGAGACTGTTTGCCTTAGGATTGCAAGATCGCGATCTTGTATGTGACGTCTGTCTTGTCTTAGGTGAATAGTTATTCCATCGGCGCCGCCGAGCTCGGCAAGGTATGCTGCAAAAACGGGGTCGGGATAACGCGTTCCCCTTAATTGTCTTAATGTTGCTACATGGTCAACATTAACTGAAAGCCTCGGCATAGTATTTCCTCCATTTTATGTTTTTTCTTCCCTGACAGTAATAAGCATCAAAAAAGCCAAAAACGCTATAGCTGCGCCCACCAAAAATGCTGTTTTTGCTGAAAATTTCTCCCAAAGCATCCCCACGATAAGCCCTGCTGGAAGCTGCGCAAGACCAACACCAGTATGGTAAACTCCAAGCGCGGTTCCTCTTATGTGAGACGGTGCAAAATCGCTAACCAGCGCCCTTGAGCTTACCTGCGCAAAAGCCTGATAAACTCCATATATCGCCATCAAAATCCACGCAGCTAAAACACTATTAGTTAATGCCATCCCCAATGCAGTAATAATATACGCGGTATAGCCGAGCATAAGAACTGTTTTTTTGCCCACCTTATCGGACCATATTCCCGCGGGATAAGCGACCACAAAGTAAACGAGATTATAAAGCAAATAAGCTAAGGGAACAATCTTTGCTGGTATGCCCATATCCTTGATTCGCAAAAGGAAAAAAGTAAATGTGTATGCGCCAAGGCTGAAGACTACAGATGCTGCGATAAATCTTCTAAGTCTTACTGGCAGGGCACGCCATGAGAGTTTAGGCTTCTGCTCGACCTTCTTGACACGAACTTCCTTTACAAACGCAGAAATAATGAATACGCCTATAAGAGCGGGGATAACAGCCAAAAGGAAAATAAGTCGATATGGTGTTTTTGATGTTAGCTTGTTTATCAAAATGAATGCCGTAAGTGTTCCGACAAACGCACCCATAGTGTCCATAGCTCTATGCAGCCCGAATGCATGGCCTCGTCTTGTCCGTTTGACAGATTCAGCAACGAGCGCATCGCGGGGAGCTGTTCTAATCCCTTTGCCAATTCTGTCTGCTACTCTCACGAAAAACACGAGAGGCCAGCTTTTCGCAAGTGCCAGAAAGGGTTTCGCAAAAGTGGAGAAAGCATAACCAAAAACGCTAAGCGCCTTTCGTCTGCCAAGTTTATCGGATATGTAACCCGAAAATACCTTAAGAATCGACGCGGTGCTTTCCGCGACCCCGTCTATAAGCCCGATAAGCGACTTAGGTATCCCCAAAACATCCACCATAAAAGCCGGCAAAATAGGGAAAATCATCTCGCTCGACCAGTCGTTGAAAAAGCTGGTGAGCCCAAGAAACACAATATTGCGCTTGTATTCTGCTTCGTCCTTGCTATTCATCGCCATCGGAACCTCCAAATGCTTAATCGATGAAATCCTATTAAAAAAGCGGGGCTTTGTGCCCCGCCAATAATTGATTTTATCTTTATCAGCGTACGGTAATCCTCACCTGGCTATAACCACAGTTCCTGTGCATATTACTTCG
>JAGGRZ010000163.1 GCA_021159335.1 bacterium | reverse complement strand
TCTTTTTTTCGATCTTTATGGAAAGCGAATATTAAGCAAAGTAGCGCGAAAATATTTATAAATATAGCCGTTGTACTCATAGTTTGATTTGCAATGTTTTATATAATTAATAACCACAATGAATATTTCCAATTTAAAATTAATCAATCATTTTTAAGTCAATTTAAAAGACATAATTTGCGTTGACCTTTCAATAGCTGTGCGGTTTATTTTGCTTGGTGACTAAGATGAAAGTGTTTCATATAGCCACAGAGAATTTTGCTGGGGTTCCGTATTCACTTGTTCGAGCAGAAAGGCTCGTCGGTTTGGATTCGCATTTGATAACTTTGTCGCCGCCTGTGCGCGGACATCCGCAGGAAGAACACATTAAACTGCCTTTTTTCCGCGGTTTTTTACCCGGATTTCTGCGGACGCTAACGAAAAGCACGAAACCCATGGGGACGACCCGATATAAAGGCGAGGAAAGACCACCAAAATGGAATCCAACTTCATGGGGGAAGCTCTTGTTTGGGCTGCGGGATAAACTTTGGGAACCGATTCTTAGACGAGCTGGTTTCCCTGAAAGGCTTGACGCGTACGATGTCGTTGTCCTCGACGGTGGTGTGGGACTTCTGCGGTCGGGCAAGTTTGTTCTCGATTGGGCATCAAGACACGGCAAGCTGGTTATCATCTACTATGGGGATGACCTTAGAAGGCGGGGTGCTCTGCAAGAATTGGAAAATGCTGCCAAGCTAATTTATACCTTCGAATTCGACCATACTTTGATCCATCCACGGGCAAAATTTCTTTTCTATCCGTTTTTTTCTAATGATATGCCTGTGCGAAGTAAGGTAGCGGGTGAAATTCGCATTGGACATTCGCCGACGCTAAGAGCTTCGAAGGGCACAGAGTTGATAATTAGGACAGTTGAGAAGCTCGAAAGACGGTATAAAAATTTAAAATTAATTCTTATCGAGAAAATGAATTACCGTGATGCATTAAGGCTTAAGGCAACGGTAGATATTTTTATAGACCAGATAACGGAGCTTGGCTATGGGATAAGCAGCCTCGAAGCGTTGGCGATGGGAATACCAGTCGTTGTGAAACTTTTGCCCGATTTCGAGCAGTTCCTCGGGGAGCATCCGTTCGTTAAAGCGGATGAGAAAACGCTTGAGATTGTACTTGAACAACTTATAATTGACGATGTGTTTAGGGACAGGTGCGGAAAGCATGGTTATGAGTGGGTAAGAAAGGTTCATAGCCCTTTGAGGGCGGCACAAACGATTGTTAATGACATGAGGAGGCTTGGATGGCTCTGAGAACCTCGATAGTTTTTGGACTTATAATCGTTACTGTGGCTTTTGGCTTGGAAATTGAGCTTTCTGCCAACGATTATCCTTTCACCTTTGTGCATGGCCAAAACGGCTTGAGAATTCATGTTCATAACGGTGTGACACCACCGCCGGGTTATCCGTGGATTGAATTCGCGCAGGTTATTGTTCTTCTGCCTGAGGGAAGAAAGGTTCGTTCAGTAAGAATAATTGAAGATAACGCTGAAAAACTCGGGGTAACTGAACCAATCGAGAAGTGCATTGCTAAAAGACTTGATGGCTCAGGTGAGATTGTTCGGGATTCAAAGGTTGCTTTTTTGGCATCAACTCCAGTTGAGCTTGTATCGAACGGTTGCGCCATGGGATATTCAATCGCTGTCCTGCGATTTTCCCCTGTAACTATGAGCGATGACGGTGAACTTTTGTTACACAAAAAAGTTAAATTGGACTTGAAACTTGAAAGAGGCAAAAACTGCATCAAACCTATGGTGCACACTGAAATAAGCAGGCGAGCTTTTCGGAAAGTTTTGGATAAATTTTTGATAGTTGATAGTGTTTTTGAAAGCTACGAACAATCAGAGATTTTGGCTGATTATTTTCTTTTGCCGCACGATGGTTATTCCGTCCCGCCGAGATTGTCAGATTCTCCAGCGGATGTTGTGGTTATAACTTCCAGCTCGCTTGAGGATACTGCGAGAGCATATCTTGATGAAACGAGGTATGGGATTGCAACTCGCTTTGTGACGATAGAGGATATATATGCTCGCTACAGCGCATCCGACGGTGCTGAGGCGATAAGAAATTTTATCAAGGATGCGTATCGGTTATGGGGTATATGGGCTGTTTTTCTGGTTGGCGATTATACTGTTATTCCCGTGAGAGAACTCGTGGCAACTAATTATCGTGGCGAGATTGTTGCAACGCCAAGCGATTTGTATTATGCTGCGCTGGATGGTTCGCTGAACTCCGATGGTGACGATGAATTCGGGGAATCGCCAAGCGACGACCTTTTTCCAGAGATTTTTTACGGCAGGCTTGAGGTCAAGTCCACTGCCGAGATAAGAACTTTTGCCAATAAATTGCACGAGTATCTGTTTAATTTCCCCGGTTTGTTTTTCAACAAAATTCTTTTTGTTGGCGGAAGCATATATCCCAGCGGAACGGATAACACTGGCCCACAAATTAAGGACCAGATCGTTACCCGAACTGGTGTTGATACTATTTTTGAGCTTACTAAGATGTATTCAAATATATCCACTACTGGCGGTGATGTGACGATATCACGGGCTAATTTTATATCATTCCTCGATTCAGGATATGCGATGATAAATCACTTTGATCACGGAAATCAAACACTGCTTTCATTTGGTATGTATACTGGTGGTGGAGTTTTGAACATGGCTGATATATATAGTCTCGACAATGATTATTATCCTGTTTTATATAGTTTTTCCTGCGATGTGAATAGACTTGATACTGATAATATGGCTCGACGATGGGTTATAAATCCATCTGGTGGTGGTGTTGCGATGTTTGCCCATTCAAATACGGCATGGTCTATACAGTATTACATGGACTTGAACTTCTGGTCATCTTTTATAGATGATACCTGCAATTCGACTGGAGAATTGCTTTTTGATTGGGTGTATTCACTATCATCTCGAGCATACGACCGAATTATAGCCAGTCTTTGCGGCTCTCCGACTATTCCCATAACTCCGCGAAGAGTATTTGAGGAAAGCTTGACCGTTTACCCATCAACCCTTTTTGTCGGGGATTCCATCGTGCGAATATATGTTAATCCACCATTAACGAGACTGACATTGATAACTATTTCCACGAGAAATAGAATACTTTCGAGAAAGTATTTTACTGGCGATAGGGTATCCTTAAGGGTGCCATTGGTAGTTGCTGATACAGTTTTTATAACACTTCATACACTTCCACGAAAGCACATTTCGGTACCTCTGCATCCCTCGTTATCCGGGTTTGTAGTGCCTTGCAGCGCATGGGTAGAGGTCGTTAGAGGTGACCGAGACGGGTTTTTTGAGTTGGGAGAAACAGCTGTTGTTAAATGGGAGCTGACGAATGCTGGTGGCGGAATAGTCTTCGATACATTGACGATGAGAACGGTAGGGGTCGCCACGCTTGAGGATACAATTCATGTGAGGATGAATCCATCGGAGACTACGGTAGTTTACTCGGATAC
>JAGGRZ010000162.1 GCA_021159335.1 bacterium | reverse complement strand
CCATCATATTATCCCGAGAAAATTTGGTGGCAATAATTCATTGGATAATCTAATTACCCTATGCGGAAAATGCCACATGTTAATAAGTATAATACCAACTGCGATTATTTCAAAAGTATGGCGAATGAGCTTGAATGAGATCCATTCAGAACGCAACAAAATCTTAAACGCTTTAAAGGAAAAATTAAAGAAAAGGCAAGATTTAAAGGAGGCTATCAACATGCAATGCAAAATATTCAGTATTAAACTTGATGGCGAGAACCAAGAAAAAGATCTACAAAGATTGAATAACTTCCTTCAAAAAGTAGAAGTTAAATACTTGTTTTCATCAATAACTGGGGAGAGAAATCCACATTGGTCCATATTAGTTTTTTATGCTAAAAAATTTGATAGTATCGAGGAAAAAGAAAAGACTGATTTCATAACTGAACATATAACTCAAAAAATATATGAAAAATTAAAAAAATGGCGTAAAAATAAATCATCAGAGGAAAAGCTTTTACCATATATGATTGCCCACAATTCGTGGCTCATGCAAATAGCTGAAATGAGAATAACCGAAAAAGAAGAACTACAAAAAATAAAGGGTTTTGGAAAGAAAAGAGCAGAAAAATATGGTGATGAGATAATACAAATTGTAAAATCCGTAATTGGACAAAACACTATCTCCTAAAGAACCCGCCGGGGCTTATTCCCCGCGAACCGCCAAAGTTAAATAGCACCCAAATCCTAACATCTCTTATGTGGGTCGTTATGTGTTCAAAACGCCTGTCAGTATCCTCAGTAATCTCTATTTCCATGCCTGCCGTGGCATTTCGAGAAAGGTTATACGAAAGCTGAGGTCTTATCGTAAGCCTTGCCCTATCCTGCGTTTTAGTTTTTACCGGATTGGCTGAATTCCAGCTTTCAATTATGTTAACGCTGTATGTAGTGTTAATCGTTATGTTAAGGTTGTTCTCAAGCGTTATGCTTCCTAAAAGCGGAATCTTTATGCCTTTCTGAGCGCGCAGAGTGTATCGAGCAATAACATCAAGACTCTTGTTACTTTGACGGGAATAACCAATCGTAACTCCATTGAAGTTTTCGCTGAGCGAAGTTTCCCAGTTAAATTTCAAATCAACGCTCCAGCCACCCTTAAGTGTGAAATTCATCCCAAGAAGAGGCGACAGCCTGCTCTCAACTTTACGGTTTGAGAACTGGTCATTGGTGTAACCCGTGGTCACCTTGCGAACCCAGTTACTTCGCGCTGAAACCGAGCGAGCAAATAGCTTGAAAAACTTTAGTTTGTTGAAAAATCCCCACCGTGCCGTTAGCTCAGGTAATGTGTGGGAAATAGTTTTAGTATTATTCGATGTAGACTGCACAGATTGCCTTGTAAAATGATACGAAATACTAATTCTTACATCCTGCGGCAGTTTAGCACCAGTATTAGCATCTACCCGCTGAGTGTTATCCACTTTTGGCTGTTGACGGGTAGCTACATCGCTGACAAAAGGTACTCCGGGGTCACCTGTAAGACCTAACTGGAAGAGCTTTATCGGGCGACTTCTCAAGTTAGGTGCGGAAATGTTCGCTGTCCAGTCCAGGTCTATTTTAAGGTTATCGAGCTTGGAAAGCAAATTTGCTATCGAACGCTTCATTTTCTCATCTTTCTTGGCTTTGTTGAAAAATTTGTTCCACATTATCGTATAGCCGGCTTTAAGCGTTCGGGTTTGAGAAACATTGCCAAATGTGCCCGGCGTGGGAGAATGCGTGTTTTCGTTATATTTTGAATTAATATCATATCTCTGGGAAAGAAACTCAAGATACCTCGGAGTCCAGTGCAACCCCCAATTAATCGACTTGCTTACGGGACGCCCCACAATGGTTGGCAAACCTATCACAAGGAAATTGGGGTCATGTATGTCTCGTTCAAGATGTATGTTGAAGTCACCCGTCAGGTCTTTTGCGAAAGCGAATCCAAGCTTAGTGTCGTGTTTAAGGTTGCGTCTGAATACATTGTTTCTGGTGCCATAACGGTCCTGCGAGCGGTTCGACTGTTCCTCAATGGTTGTGTTAAGGTTTATCGATGTGGGTATAAAAATTCCCTTTAAAACTGAAAGAAGCCTGTTGCCAGATTTGGAAGTAGTATCTTTCTCAGTTGTGCCGAATTTCCTGTAACCATAACCAACCTTGCCGCGCGGATTAAGACTGTATGTGTGAATAATCGAATAGCTCGTATTGGTAGAGAAAGGCGTGGACGGCGAATGCTGCTGAGATGTAGTGTAAGTATAGGTTAACCTGTTTGGCACAACGAGCAAGTCAATAAGTTTTGTCCTGTTCTCGGGTGCAGCTCCAACGCCCGCAAGACTTATGTTCGTGCTTCTTTGCGTGGTTTTCTCAAGCTGCCTTGCTGAATCAGAAAGAACCACATCAGAACCAGTTTTGTATCTCGGCAATGCAGTAGTAAAACTCCAGCTCATAGATAGCGGCAACGATACATTCCATCGTGGCGGGAAAAATTTGCCTAATGTGAACCCTACATTGTATTGCCATGTTTTTCGGAACGAATGCTCGGGTAATCCCCTTCCGCGAGTAAATCTATATCTTCCACCATAATATGTTGTCCTCGGGCTTATGCTCGTTAGCTCATGGAAATCGTCATCCCGCTGGTCGTAGGTAGCGCTAAACCTTGCGAAATCCGCCGCCTGAAGAGTTAGTTCTGCTTTATATGCAGCTCCATCGTCAACACGGACATCCTCGACCACAAGCTCGTCGCACCATACCTCACCACTTATGGGGAAATTGGGGTCAGGATTTATAAGCCCTATCTGAAGTTGAGTAACATTGGTAAGCGTTGGGTTGCCATGGATGACATAGTAACCATGCCCGTGACTGGCAAGTTTTATATTTGGTATGTCAGGGATTGCGGTATCCGACTTCGCGCGAAGATACTGCTCCTTGAAATTGGTTAGCTCGTCAAAATCTATCACGACACGGTTGTAAACGCTATCCCAGCCATCGTGGAGGGGAAATGTTATGTATTCGTAGTAGTCGTTGGTGCTGCTTCCTATTCTGAAAAGCAACTGCGGCGCAGCACCATCAGCTTTGGCGCTGTCGAAGTGAACCCACATGGTAAGCCTTTTATACCTTGTATAGTCCTCAGCCTGCTGGGCAGGTATGACCTTGTATGCATATACTGTATCATGCGGCGGCAGATATTCGTAAATCAACGCCAAGGACCTCTCAGCGAGTGTCAATCCCGTCTGGGGATCACGCTCACCGGAAACTCCCGGCGGGGGATTGTAATCCAAATCCTCCTGACTGTTTTTAACAGCGACTTCAAAATTATCAAAATCCTCGCGCCACTGATTGTGCACAAAGTCTATGCTCGCTATTGAGACTTTGGCTTCGCCACCCTCAACATTAGTTAACCAAAGTCTTATGTATTTTATAGTGGCGAATGAAGGGTCAGGGTCGCCAACCTTTATTCTTCGCCAGACTTTGCCGTCCTCGACAAACCTGAAAAGCGAATCTCTCAAAGGAATTCTGTATAGCCGCCATCCAGTAGCCTCGTTTCGCGTTCCAGGAACCTCGAAATGCTTTGAACTCAAATCAATTCTATATGAAAAGTATGCATTCCTTGTGTCCAGAACGCCATTTCTATCTATATCCTCTGTGTCGGGTTTTGGCCTTCCACCGTATGCGGGGTCGCTACTGTTGCCCTCGGTGCCGTTTATATGAGTGTAGTTCTCCGGGTCATCGGTTGAATAATCCCAATTATCTCCGCTCGGGTCGTCAGGGTCGAGGTCAGGAAACAGTTCTCTGAACTTGGACTTCTTTTGCTCTATCGACATTCCGGTTATATCAACTCCGGCAGTCGTAAGGTAATAGTCGAGTTCCTGGTCATCGAACATGCCATCAAGCCCTGTATCCTCGTCTTTCGTCAAGATATTGTCGTAACGACCATTAATCTTCTTATCCTCGGTATCAAGTTCACCGTCGCCATCGATATCTTCGCTTATGCAGCCAATATCGATCGTCAACACACCCTTGTCACCCTGCACCCATATCTCTAAAAACTGCGCATCTCGCTGCTCCTGGAAGGCCTGAGGAATATACTGCATAATCCCTGCCCACGGCATAGAATCACCCGGAACAGTGGTGGTATCGTGAAACTCAATGGTCAGAACATCCACATTGCTTTCGTGAGCGGTGGTCTCTATGTTAGGCCAGATATCACGCTTCGGAACGCGATGATATGGATTATACCATCTAAGGAGCGCTCGTGGCTGGTGAGCGTATCCGTATGGTGCACTACTGGGAGTCCACATAGTCCGCCTTATCGATATGGGACTCCTTATTTTGCTGCTCTCGAAGTCATCGATGTATGCTTTCCCAATCGTGTTTGGCGTAGAATAAAGTTTGGCTGCCTCGAGCTTCAGCGTAAGTCGTGAGGGGACATCAGTATCTATTAGCGGAATCGAATTCACGAGCTTGGTTACGAACGGCACCTCGGACGAAAGCCTCAGGTCGGAGTCTACGATGTATGCGTTTGAGGGCTCGCCGCCCACCCGTGGCCGTTCTGTGGGTGAGCTTATGCTTCTGTACAATCCGGTAAAACCTATCCACGAATCCTCCCCCAGTTCATACTTCACACGCGTCCCGAGCAATGTCTTCTGCTTTATTGAAAAGTAGGGCTGTGCCTCAAACGTTATCTGAATGTTGGCGTTGGGTACTTTCGCTTTGTCGGAAAGGAAATATATCTCGCCAGTCTCGTAAATTATCTTATAATCAACACCCCTCTTGAGTCTCTCTCCGTTTAGGGTTACCACCTCGCTACCCTGAATTATGTTGTACGCACCAAGCGATTGATGCTGTGACAAGCCCTCAACCTCGGCGTATATGAACATCTTGCTATTAAGTTCCATTTCATTTTCATCAGTAGAGTTGTATAATGCGGGATTCCGCAGTGAGTCAGGGTAATTAACAAGAGATGGAACCAGCATAACATCTATCGCGCGAGGGTCAAATGGATGGGGTACAGGAAAGATAAGCTCACCGCGTCCCGGGTCGATGAAAATCAATTTCTGGTCCACAAGACCATCAGGATTCGGCTGGTCATTAATATCAACAGAATCCATCCCGTAAAGCGAAAGCAGAAACACATTGGCATTTTCAGGAAGCGACTGCGACGAGTCCGTTCCCACTCGCCTGAAAAGCTTGATGTATGCCGTTTGAAGGTCAAAATCGGTTAAGCCAAGCTCGTAAACATTGCGCCACTCATACTCCCAGCACGGATGAGACGGTTGCATATAGGAGGGTTTTATAAGCTTGAGTATCAAAAGCGTATCGCCTAATGGAAAGCCGAATGTGTCTGCGGTGCCGTCGGAGTGATTTATCACGAATCTTGCTGCGATAATGTCTGCATCCATCGCAGGAGTGTTGAGCCTGAACCAGCCGTGCAGCCTATCGACTCTATACTGTGATTCATCCACCTTCACGAAATACGCAGAGACCACACTATCAGTTCTCGTAACCATTTCATCCAAATCCTCGGGTAGTTCATCAGGATTTCTCATCTGTTGAACAAATGCATATCCATGTATTGAATTTGGATTGGTAGCAGCCTGATAATTGCTTATGTAAAGCTCAAAAAGGCTTATGGAATCGCCGGGCTGGTAAATCCTGTTCACATATTGGTCAGCTATGTAGAAGTAAGTTCTTCGTTTATACTCGAAATCATTCTTGTGGCTACCTTCCCGCTTGACAGTAGGATGGATTGTTACCTTTTGCGTGTTGCCTTTTTCCTGGCTCGCTATAACCGTAATGTTCCAATCCCCTATCTGAAAAACTGACTTTATTCCAAAAAGTCCCTGCACACGCTCGCTGTATCCAACGAGGTCTGCGCCCTCAAGAGACAAAGTGGTATTCCCAGCTTCAATTGACCTAACTACATCGTCTTCCTCGCCAGTGTACTTTATGTTTATAGTATTCTCAAGGTCAGTTTCTCGCTGGCTATCTTGGTCAACATTCACTTTTATCTTCGAACCAATATTCCCCGTTATTTTGAAATTCGATTCCTGCTCCATCTGAAGCTGAGGCCACTTGCTCCCGTAAAACTCTTCGCGGTCAGTCCATTGGCTTCGTCCTGACATGGTTATTCTATACGCCCCGCTAACACCTATTGACGCCCCACCGGTACCTATTATCGCCCTAACATTGGGTGGCAGTTCCGCAGGTATCTCGAAAAGCTTGCCCTTACGCTTCTTTTCCTTGTGAAATTGCCTTAAATTCTTCCGCCAGTGCGAATACTGCATCGCATAGGAAATACTATCGAAGGGAATCGCTCGCGGTGCGTAAACATAAACTCCATTAATGGTCTCGTAGAAAAATGCCACTCCGAGGTCAAAGTTAACCACAGCCCAGCTGTTTACTGGAACCTTAGCATAGGAGAGGCATCGAATCCCTGAACTTGCTTCTATAGGGTCAGTTTTGAATCTATCCCAAGGGGTGAGGAAATACCGCCCACGCTCTTCAAGCTTGAACTGCCATGCGGAGGGCAAAGCGACAGCCAGAACCAAAAATTTTATGATAAGCGACTTTCTCAGCATAATAACGCCAACCGATTTTGCCTACATTAACTAATGTATTAATTTGCACCTCCTTTCATTTCTGTCCAGTTATTTTTGCCCCGGTGTTCTCTCGAGAAGAAGCCCGGTCTTAAGGCTTTCTTTGACAGCTTCATACATAGGTGGCGCTGCGAACACACTGAAAACCTTGCCCGAAGAACCACCAACCTCCTTCAGGTAGAATTTGGCGTCGCTGCCCTCCTCAAGCCTTACCTCTCTCAACTTCTTGCTATCCTTGTATAAGTAAAAGTAATATTTAATAAATTCTTTGCTTACCGTATCGGCAAACGCGAGTATAGTCCAGCCTTCATGCTGAAACTCGTCGATAGGCATTTTGGGAACACGGGTCGAGATAAATTTGCCTTTATATACATTCCTGTCTGCACAGCCATAAAAGAGAAAAACAGGCATCACAGCGAAAGCCGCGATTAAAACTGTAGCCAAAACTATTTTATTTCTGCTATTCCCGGCCATCTTATTCTCAAACTTCATCAACTATTCCCACTATTCCCGCATCAATAGGTTTCTCTTCAGGTGTTATACATGTAGCAGCTTCACGGGCACCAACCCAGAAAACTATTTGGCCTTCCTGAGCACCAACGCCATCAGCCGCAATAATCTTCTTACCCATCGGCTCGAGGTTTTCATTAAGCGGCTGTATCACATATAATTTAACGCCAATAAGCTTCGGGTCAAGTGCCGTGCAATAAATTTTCCCTTCTACTCTTGCGAGCTTCATATCGTCCCCTGTATAGGTTGGATTGCGACTTGAAATAGCATGTATGCACCAAAAAGATAAAACGCAAGGATAGTTAGTGCATCCCAGCCAAGATAAAGGAAACTTTTCCTCGACCTGTAAATAACGCCCATTATCGCTATCGATATTAAGACAATCCCGAAACCAGCAGCCAGAATGTGAACGGGGCTTGCTGCTACGAGAACACTCTTGCGGCCAACTACATCCATTATCGGTATAAGAACCATGTTATATGTGTTGCTTCCGAAAAGGTTGGCGATAGCCATGTTAACAGCACCTATTCTGTATGCACTTATGGAAACGACAAGTTCAGGAAGTGATGTTATTACTGCCACGATCATGGTGCCAATGAAGCTCTCTTTGAGACTGAATCTAAAGCTTCCAAATGCCAATTCGGTGCGTGACAATTGCTCAGCAAGGCCTATAAGAAGAACACCTGCTATTATTATTATAAGCGCATCAACAGAAAATTCCGCTATTATACCTCCTATTCTTGCCTTTTTCCGCTTTCTGAAGTAAGCCTCATCCGAGACAGTTTCCTGCTCCGACTTGAATATTATGTATGTGCCGATAATCCATGCGGCAAATATAAGCATGCTAAAAAACCAGCCTATTCCCTCAGATGTAATTCCTGAAGCCATGTTTTTCGCGGCGAATATCCCGAGTGCTGCTATAGCCATAAGAAAAATTCCAAGCGCTGCTGGTAAAATTTGTGTTGCGCTGACAGAAAGCATGAGCGGTCCAGGTCCTTGGAGGAAATCCAATATTGCTATTATGAACATGTTAAACATATTGCTCCCGAAAACATTGCCTATTCCTATATCTGGGCTACCTGTGGCGACAGCAGTAATGCTCGATACGAGCTCTGGCATCGAGGTTATAAGGGCAAGGAATATTATACCGATCCACGAACTGGAAAGACCCGTAAGTTGAGCAAGCTCATCCGCTATCTTGGTAAGGCGGGAACCAATTATTATTATCACTCCCGCTACAGCGATAATACCAAGAATAATCTCGAGAGCACCCCAGCTTGCAAATATGCTGAACATGATTCACCTAACTGGTTTTGAATAATAAATTAAGAAAAGCGAGTTTGTCAAAACCTTTTATTTCCGCTCTATAGCGCCCCCTTTACTGGATTTTTAAGGATAAATCCTGTAAAGCACTCTTGGAAACGGTATCGCTTCCCTGACATGCGATATACCCGTTATCCAGGCTATAGTTCTCTCGAGTCCCAGACCAAAACCACTATGAGGCACCGAACCATACTTGCGGAGATCAAGATACCATTGATAGGGTTCAATCGGTAACCCGAATTCCTTCATTCGAGCAAGCAGTTTATCATAATCGTCCTCGCGCTGGCTCCCACCTATAATTTCGCCGTATCCCTCGGTAGCAAGCAAGTCGGCACACTTCACAAGCTCCGGACGCTCGGGATTCTCTTTCATATAAAACGCCTTTATCTTCCGTGGATAATCAGTAACGAAAACAGGCTTCTCAAAATGGGACGATATCGCAGTCTCCTCATCCCCACCGAAATCCTCACCCCACTCTATCTGGAAACCGTCCGCCTTAAGAAGCTTTATTGCCTCATCATAAGTTATCCGCTCGAATGGTGGAGAAACCTTCTTTAGATTGGTCGTATCACGTTCCAAAATTTCGAGTTCATCTTTGCAGTTGTGCAAAGCACGGCTTACGATGTAACTAACGAAGTCTTCCTGAAGTCTCAGGTTATCCTCGAAATCGTAGAAAGCCTCTTCAGCTTCTATCATCCAAAATTCCATCAGATGCCGTCTCGTTTTCGACTTTTCCGCGCGGAATGTAGGTCCAAAATTATACACGAGACCGTGAGCGAAAATAGCTGCCTCAAGGTAAAGCTGACCAGTCTGCGCAAGATATGCTTTGCCAAGATCGAAGTATTGCGTTTCAAAAAGGGTAGTCGTTCCTTCAGCTGCTGTAGGCGTCAGAATCGGCGTATCTATTCTCACGAAACCGCGTTCGTGGAAAAAATCTATTATAGCTCGTTCTACCTCATCTCTTATTCGCAATATCGCCCGTTGTTTGCGAGAGCGAATCCAGAGATGTCTATGGTCCATGAGGAATGCTACACCATGTTCCTTTTTTTGAATAGGATAATCCCTTACTATCTGGATAGGCTCAATATTTGTTAATGCTAACTCATATCCACCTGGCGCACGAGGCTCCTGACGAACAATACCATCAACAATTATCGAGCTCTCCAATCCGAGTTCATCGTAAAGCTCAAAAGCCTTATCAGGACTTTCCCCCTTAACAGCCACGGCCTGAATGTAACCCGAGCCATCGCGAATTATAAAAAAAAGGATTTTACCCTTGGAACGCTTGTTGTAAAGCCATCCTTTGACCCTTACTTCCTTACCCACGAACTCTTTTGCCTGAGCTATCCTGAACATCGCTTACCTCGCTTGAGGATGAATTTTTGATGTCGAACTTTAAGATGTCAGCCGGCTTACCGTTACGCGAAAACTCTGAAACTGAATAAAGAAAAAACCAGGTCACATAATGTGTCATCAGACCGAGAAAAAGCAACAAATTAAGCGGTAAAAGGTAGGGATAATGTTTCTGGAAATACTTGAACATAGAGAGATGATGCCAGAAGAAAGACTTCGCTCGCCTCTTTTTGGATGATGCCCCCCACGAATGAAGTATCCTTGCGTTGGGATTAAAAACCACGCGCCATCCAGCTTTCCTCAACCTGCGACATATGTCAATATCCTCGAGGTAGATGAAGAACCTCTCATCAAGCAATCCAACCTGTTTTAAAGCTTCACTCCTAAGCATAAGAAAACCACCAGCAAGTGCCTCCACATCCGAGATAAAGTCGGGTACTCGCCTTAACCTTTGCATTCTCTTCTTCAACGCAGGGATTTTCGAGAAGATTGAGCTACGCGAGAAAAGCAGGTTGGTATATTTAGGAAATATGAGCGTCGATGGTTGAATCTTCCCGTCGTCCGTGTAAATAAGTCCACCTGATGCCCCTATATCAGGATTTTTCTCCATGAATTCGAACAACACATCCAACGCATCATCAAGAATCGCCGCATCGGAATTGAGCAAAAGATAGTATTTTGCTCTTACTGCCTTTATGCCCTGATTGCAACCCTTCGCAAAACCAAGATTGCGCGAATTTTTAATTAACATAACCCACGGGAACTCTCTTTCGACCATGGCAACGCTGCCGTCCTTGGAGCCGTTGTCAACGACAACAACCCTAAAAGTCCCCTTGGTAAACGGGTTTTCCTTAAGGGATACAAGGCATCGTTTAAGATGAAGTCGGGTGTTGTAATTCACCACAACGACCGCAAGGTCAAAGGTTTCCTTAGCTTCTGCCTTGGATGCTTTCGTATCAATTTTTTCGCTGCTGTTTTGCATTATCAAATCTTCCCAAAAAACAGCTCAAACCTAAGCCACCAGACCATAAAAAATGCTTCTATTATAATCCTTTTGCTGAATTTTGAGGTTCCATGCTCTCTATCTTTAAATATTATCGGTATTTCCTTTATGTGAAAGCCTTTTCGCCAGACCTTGAATTTGGTTTCGATCTGAAACGAGTAACCGTCAGAGTGGATGGAATCAAGGTCAAGAGCTTTAAGCACCCGCTTTCTGAAAGCCTGAAAGCCAGCGGTGGTGTCCTTTATGGGCATTTCTGTTATAGCCCTCGTGTATATACTCGCCCACTTTGATATAAGTAACCTTGTTTTGGGCCAATTCTCTATGCCCCCGCCCTCGACCCACCTCGAGCCGATCACAAGGTCATACCCTTCCTCCGCCGCGCGAATCATCTCGGGTATCTTGTCCACAGGATGCGAAAAATCAGCATCCATCTCAAAAGTAAGGTCGTAATCGTGCTCGAGTGAATATTTGAAACCACGAACATATGCAGTCCCAAGCCCAAGTTTCCCCTCACGATGAATAACCTTGACTCGCGGATTCTTTTCGGCAATAGAATCTGCTATCTCACCAGTTCCGTCAGGAGAATTGTCATCGATAATAAGCATGTCTATTCGCGGGTCCTGCTTAAGAACTTCAGGAACAATCCTTGCAATGTTATCCCGCTCGTTGTAAGTGGGCATTATAATAAGAACCCTATTAATAGGCGATGTATCTCTTTCTCTCAGCTTCATGGTTTCTCCAATTCGTTTATCCAGAACAATTTTTATTAACAAATTTTATTAAATTGCGCAAGTTATTTTAGAAACGGCTCTAATCGCTTATCACGAATTTCCACATAAAACTTTTCTTTAAGCTCATCTATAATAGCCTCAAGACGCTTGTTCATCTTCCACTGTTTAGCGAACCGACGAAGTATGTCCATGTCTTTTTCAAGAGAAAGTTTTCTTGGTGGGGATATAGTTTTAATCCTGTATATTGCTACTCCATTCCTCTCAGGAACTGGTGGTAAAACAGTTCCTTCCCCGACTGAATCGATTATTGCAAGCATTTCCTTGGGCAACGCCTCCTCGCTTATCCAGCCAACATCTCCGTTTTTAGCGGCAGATGCTGAATCCGCGGAATATTTCTTCACAAGCTCGGTAAACTCAACTCCCGACCTTGCCGAATCGTAAACTGCCATGGCTATCCGCATTGCAGCAGCCTCAGGACTCGGACGCTCGAAAAAAATGTGAGCCAGCTCAACTTTTTTGCCTCTGCGGCTTAGAACCCTGACTATGTGATATCCCCTGTCCCCTCGAAGAGGTTTCGAAAAACTCCCGACACCAAGCTTCAACACAGCAGCTCTGAACGCTTTAGGTATATCCTCAAGTGCAAACTTCCCGAGATAACCGCCCGATTCACGCGTGTTAAGGTCATCAGAAAGGCTTTCCGCAACCGCTTTGAACGGCTTTCCATGTTTAAGCAACTCATACGCTTTATACGCATCACTCCTCGCGAGCTTCCAGCATACTGAGTCATCCTGAGGGGGAATTAATATAGCCTGAATGAAAAACTGCCTTGGTAGAGGTGGCAAACTATCTTTATAAAGCTCGTAAAATTCCCTAACTTCATCATCGGAGACCTCAATGAAGCCCAAATGCTTCTGTATATACGTTTGCTTCATTAGCCCATCCTTAATCTGCTGGCGCAATTGAACCCTGAACTGATTAATGTTCATTCCCTCTGCCTTAAGGCTTTCTGCGAGCACCTCCTCGCCGCCGAACCTGTTGATTAGCGAATCCCAGCGAGCGTTGAACTCTGCTTCGACAAGCTCATCGTCAACCTGAACTGACTCAGCACGAGCTGCTTCAAGAATTAGTTGTTCGTTTATAATCTGGCTTAGCACCTGAGCATAAAGTTTGAAAAACTCCACGGAATCTTCGGGAGGCGTTATTCCCGATGACATGACGACCTGGTCAAGTTCCGACGAAAGAATCGGCTTTTGCTCCACAACGGCGACTATAGTAATGTCCACAGTGCCATCGTCGCGATACGACAACCAGCGTGCAGAAATCAGCGACGAAAAGACCAAAAATAAAGCTACTGTGAAAATCAACTTTCTCATTCAAGCACCTTCCTGAAATAAGGTAAAAGCCTCTCGTAAGTCCTTTTCAACTCCTCGGAAATCACTTTGACATCCGCAAGAACGGGCATAAAGTTTGTGTCGCCACCCCACCGTGGAACTATATGAAGATGGATGTGGTCCGCTCTTCCAGCACCCGCAACCCGACCAACATTGAATCCTATGTTAAATCCCTGCGCCCCCATCGACTTTTTTATCGCGCTAACAGACAACCTCGCAAGCTGCATCATCTCAAGAAGTTCCTCATCACTTAACTTTTCCAATTCACCTATATGCCTGTAAGGAGCAATCATAAGATGCCCGTTATTATACGGATATTTGTTCATAATCACAAAGCAGTGTTCACCACGGTAAAGCACAAGATTATCGTCATCCTTTTCAGCTCTATCCTTGGCTTCGCAAAGGAAGCATTTATCGCTATCGAGGTCTCCACTTTCAATGTAAACGATACGCCATGGTGCCCAAAGTCGCTTCATTGATACTCCCTTTC
>JAGGRZ010000161.1 GCA_021159335.1 bacterium | reverse complement strand
CCTTTGCCTCTACCTGCATTTTCCTTCTTTATATCCCACATGGTTCAGATAATACGGAGTTGCAAGAGGCAGTGCATAAGAAATTCATTAACACTTTATATCCCACATGGTTCAGATAATACCAAAAGGGAGCATCCCAAAAAGGCCCAACAAGGTTTAGTGACTTTATATCCCACATGGTTCAGATAATACCCATTTAAAATATTTAGAGAAAAACGGCTATATCCGCCTTTATATCCCACATGGTTCAGATAATACATAGACACTATATCCCTTTTTCCGTGCTTCTATCTCTTTATATCCCACATGGTTCAGATAATACCTTATCGCTCCGTCTAGCAATCGTATTAACCAATCATCAACTTTATATCCCACATGGTTCAGATAATACTGGCAGTTATCAAGCCACAAATGCAGACAATACAGAATACACGCCTTTATATCCCACATGGTTCAGATAATACTAATTTGATTGATTATCCGATTGAAGTTACAAACAACTTTATATCCCACATGGTTCAGATAATACCTCTACCACTTCAGAAACCTCTTTTTCAGTAAAGCCTCTTTATATCCCACATGGTTCAGATAATACTCACTCGTAATAATCAATAATGAATGCTTGCCTTTAGCTTTATATCCCACATGGTTCAGATAATACAAGTCTAGCCTGAGAGAGACAATTTCTCCCTCAATCAACTTTATATCCCACATGGTTCAGATAATACACAGCCATGTTAATGAATTTTTTGTGCACTGCCTCCCTTTATATCCCACATGGTTCAGATAATACTTGGATATTTTTGGGGTTGCGTGCGTAAAAGGGCATGCTTTATATCCCACATGGTTCAGATAATACAAGGTAACCGTTTCAGACCTTAGCTTCGCAAGGCATTCTTTATATCCCACATGGTTCAGATAATACTGCCATGATCCCGGGGTTCTAAATCCAAAATACCTTCCTTTATATCCCACATGGTTCAGATAATACTGCCAAGCTGCTGGATAGCCTGTTTAAGTGCCTCTTCTTTATATCCCACATGGTTCAGATAATACGCGCCAACATTAACATGGTATTTTAATGATGTTAGTGCCTTTATATCCCACATGGTTCAGATAATACTCAACTCCATGAGCCGATCAGCAGTTCTGCGACATTCCTCCTTTATATCCCACATGGTTCAGATAATACTCAAAAACCAATTAGCAGCACTTGTGATTTTTTCTAGTGCCTTTATATCCCACATGGTTCAGATAATACTCATATCCCATCTTACATTTAGCAATTGATACCAATGTTCCTTTATATCCCACATGGTTCAGATAATACTTGTCCCACAAGAAGTTGAAAGTATGCCTACTGATGTAACTTTATATCCCACATGGTTCAGATAATACCTATTTTTTGGGCAACATCACGCAGAGTTTCAGATATCTTTATATCCCACATGGTTCAGATAATACTTTATCATTGACTTTTTGAAGACAAAATATTTCAAACTTTATATCCCACATGGTTCAGATAATACCCAAGGCTTGATATGTGTCCAATCAAATATCTTTACCAGCTTTATATCCCACATGGTTCAGATAATACTTCATATAGTGCTAAATATCCTGCAATTTTAAATGTGCTTTATATCCCACATGGTTCAGATAATACCATTGCACCCCAATGCCCTAATCTTAAATATACATTCTTTATATCCCACATGGTTCAGATAATACGCCCACAAAATATGCAAAAAAATTTCCATCTTCATATCTTTATATCCCACATGGTTCAGATAATACGGAACACAATTACATTTGAACATTTAGACAATTCATACTTTATATCCCACATGGTTCAGATAATACGAAGCAAAGAGAGCACTTTATAAAAAGAAAAATGTATCTTTATATCCCACATGGTTCAGATAATACTCTCAATACTCATCTCATCATCGAATACTATGTCTAACTTTATATCCCACATGGTTCAGATAATACCGAGTAAGTTTTTGAGCACTCTCAGCCGCTTTTTCAAACTTTATATCCCACATGGTTCAGATAATACGCGGCCAGTTTTTCTTGAAATTGTCTTTGTCTATCCCTTTATATCCCACATGGTTCAGATAATACCCATGGCCTTTTGTGTAGTACCAAACTGAATTATGGCACTTTATATCCCACATGGTTCAGATAATACCAGAGGGCTTTGTGCTGCATGCTATGAAAGATTAAAACTTTATATCCCACATGGTTCAGATAATACCTGTATATGTAGTGCTTTCGTCTTCATTTGTTACCACCTTTATATCCCACATGGTTCAGATAATACTGAGTGTTGGTTATACAGAAGAATCTTTTGAGCCCTATACTTTATATCCCACATGGTTCAGATAATACGATACACTCACTACTTAACACCATAATTTTAATTTTTAAGTCTTTATATCCCACATGGTTCAGATAATACAATGTGGGAGGTAATGTGTTATGTCATTAAGTGATACTTTATATCCCACATGGTTCAGATAATACACGGCAAGCAGCACGGGAAGCATTACAAGATCCTAACTTTATATCCCACATGGTTCAGATAATACTAGCCAGCACTCAGTTAACAGAATAAATGAAATAGAAATCTTTATATCCCACATGGTTCAGATAATACGTAAAATGGGAAGGAAAAGAGCCCAAGACAAAATCTCTTTATATCCCACATGGTTCAGATAATACGGCAACACAGTATAAGCAGGGCGTAGAGAATCCTCTTCTTTATATCCCACATGGTTCAGATAATACGTGCACAACCTAAAAAAAGTCCATGTAAGTGACAATCCTTTATATCCCACATGGTTCAGATAATACTTATTTTGACAATTTTGAAGGAGAACAATTCCCTAACCTTTATATCCCACATGGTTCAGATAATACATCAAAACCTTGGCCGTCAATGTGGGTTTATTAAAACTTTATATCCCACATGGTTCAGATAATACGCATTTTAAATCTCCCCAGTTAATAGCATCCTCATCCCTTTATATCCCACATGGTTCAGATAATACCTGCCGTTTTTTCTTTTGTGTGGGTTGGCCTACGCCTTGCTCTTTATATCCCACATGGTTCAGATAATACCCCATATTATTCCAGAAGCCTTTATTTTCCAAAGCATCTTTATATCCCACATGGTTCAGATAATACCCGTATCTTTTCAATTTGAATTTTTCCCACTTTACAGGCATTTTAACGCTACAGGTTGTTGTGTTTTTTAAGCTATTTTGCATTGAACCTTTAAT
>JAGGRZ010000160.1 GCA_021159335.1 bacterium | reverse complement strand
AAATCTTAGGTCCACTAAACATTATTTGGTGCTTTAGACAATTTCCAGTAAAGTTAAATCCATTAGACAAAATAGTTCGTAAAACAAAGTTAGTTCATCTAACACCTTGTCAATATATTAAAATTTTAATATCAAACGACGAGTTCCAATAGACAATCTTAGATAGACCTAACATTTGGTGGAACAAATTTTTAAGGCCTTTAGACTTAGTTTGGCCGAACTAACTTAGTTCGACCTAACAGACATTGTTAAATTGAACTAACTTTCATTGAAGTGAAAAAGAATTTTTCTGGGGCCTAACTTAGTTCCATTGAACTAACTTAGTTAGACCTAACTAACTTTATTGAAGTGAACTAATTTTTTTCTGGCAAAAAATTAGGTCCACCAAACATTGACAAATTAAATAAAATATGTTATAATACAAAACAAGATTGAAGTGAACCTAACTTTTTTTGAGCCATTGAACTAACTTAGTTCCAATGAACTAAGGTAAAAAGGCCTAACATTGTCAATCAGACAAAACATTCCGATTCAGAAAATCAGAAAGTCAGAAAATCAAATCTGACAAAAATTCAGATAAGACAAAGTATCAGAAAAAATTTATCTGAGTCAATTTGATTTTGGGCCAAAAAAATAGGCAAGGACAAAAGCCCTTGCCAAAAATCGCCTGCCTTTTCTCTTTGTTTTTTTTTACATTACCCCCTTAAAAAACTAAAGGATGAGTACGATAAGAAGATTATCTGTTACTTTGGAAACTTTCATTTTATTACCTCCCTTCATTCTTCTTCATAAATCACTTTTCCTCTTATTAATTTTACTTTAACTTTTGGCTTATCTTTGGCAATACTCAATTTCCATCCCGTATTAATCAGGTCAATTAAGGTATATCTAATGGGATTGTCAATGTCTTCTACTATGAAACCTATATGTTGATCATCTACGTACCCTTCACTATCCAGATAGACCCCAAATTTTATTTTACCCACAAATTTAATCTTACCTTTATCTGTTGCCTTAATGTAATCTCCAATTTGGTAAGGTTTACCATTGATTTTTACTCCATTTTTGACTAATTCTATTCTATACATCTTTACCTCCTTTCTAAAAAATTACAGCCCCATTCATATAAACTGATTATCAACCCGATTTCTGCCTCAAATTCTTTTCCCCTGTCCAATTCAGCCAAAAACCTTTTCCTTTCCAGTTCTGTCCTTGCCTTTTCAGATTCAAAATGTATTTTGGTCATTAGTGAAACTCTTTGTTGTTTGCCCAAATTATCAAAAACTTCAATTTCATTCATTTTGCTGCCCCTTTACATATTTTTTTAAGTCCATATCGGGATGTACTTTTTCCCATAAATGAGGTTTCAGATATCCAAAATAGCACCCGTAGGTTTCCCATTTTTCTACCTGATCACCGATTAATATTTTTCCCCTTTCATTCCTAATTTCTTTAAATCTCTTGCCAGTCCTATCCTTAATTATCCTTCCATCTTCATTCTTACCTATCATGTGATTGCCCTTTACACCCAAATACACCACTAACTTATTGGTTTTTCTGTCTCTTAATGTTTGTAGAATGTGCCACATAATATCCTCCTTTCTTTTAATCTAAGTAATCATCTACTATAGTGATAGCCAAATCTACTTTTTCTTTAACCTCAAATTTTAACGCCTCTTTGTTTAATTCACAAGGATAAAACCCATAAGCCTCAGGATCAATGTTAAGTAAAATGGTCTTATGTTCATTTAGTGTGTCTTTGACAAAACTGTCTAAGTCTTTTATATGCTTAATTTTCCAGTTTACCTCACTTGCCTTTTTTATTGCTACTTTGTAAATCTTCTCCATTTTACCTCCTTGTGCTTTTTTATTACAATAATCATTTTTAGTTAAAATGTCAATAGGTATCAATATGAGACTCAAATTTCATACTTACTTCAAAATCAAACCTTTCCTTTTTAAGCCAATAGTGATTATTGACCGTATCTATTATTTTTTCCTTTATATACTCTGCTAATCCTTTAGGGTCATCTAACTTACCTTTAGACGTGATTTTAAAAGTTAAAATGTAGCAATTCATTTTTTTAATTCCTCCTTTTATATTTGTTCACCTATCAATAAAACCCTTCCCTCTTTACCCGTTATTTTTTTGAAACATTCCTTTGCCTTTTTAACTCTGTCTTGTATTATGGGATCATCTAGATGTATAACGCCGTTCCATGTTTGTGCTACTGCAAAGCCATAGTATTTGTCAGTAATACTAACCCTTTTCATATACTCATTAGTTAACTCATTATGTCTTTTCTGATTACCATACTTATTTGATATGAAATCCAATATATCTACATAATGACATTCGTAATTAGAAGATAGATAAAATAGTCTTTTCCTAACATCTTCTGGTAATTCACCTGCCTTTAATCCTACTGCTAGTGTTGTAGGTTCTGCCATTTGTATCACCTCCTTTTTTTCATATTTTTATATCTATAAATAAACCTTTGCCTTTCCTAACATAAACAAAAAACGCCTTGATAAAATCTTCTGGTCTTATCTTTGTTTTTACTTTGTTGCAAGCTTCATAAAATGTCATTGCTAAATAATCTGGCACATAGTTATATGTCACTTTTATCCAATATTGATTTAGTAAATTTTTAAAATCTTTATAATTCATTTTTTTACCTTTCCTTTTAATAAAGTAAAGCAATGTTTACAATATAATCTATCTTGATAACTATACAGAATCTTTTTTTTCACTCCGCATAAATAACATTTTTTCTTTTTATTGTATATTACTTTTACCATGGTAATTTCACCTTGCCTTTTTTCTTATTTTTTTTGTATTGTCTTTGCCATTCATACCCATAGGATAAACCTGCTAAATCATCATCATAATCTGTATTGTAAATGCTAAAATCTTCATAATCCATATTAGAAAAATAAACTCCATTTTCTTTAATCCAATCTCCTAGCATTACTACAACTGTAGGCCGCATAATCAAAAACCTATCATAAGCTCCTATGCTTTCCAAATAACCTATGCCTAAAATCTTTACTAAGATAGCCATTACCCTACTGTCACTCATTTTACCAATTGGAAATTTCCTATTTTTCCTAATGCAGTAATAGGCAATTAGGTCAAGCTTACTTTGCCAATTGGATATAACACCATTATGGAACAAAACTCCTTGCTTAGTTTTACCTTGTAAGGGATTATCAAAATCCAATTTAAAGGGATGTGTTAACTCTTGACAAATACCACCACTTGTTTGGGTTCTAAAATGGACCGCATGGGGGAGATTATCAAATTTATCATAAAACTCTTTAAATTCATTTAGCTCCATAAATCCCTTTTTAAAATATACTAAGCCATTTCCTTGCCATGCTATGCCAGCCCCGTCGCTATTGCTACACCAGCAATTTGTTAGTTCGCTATAATTTAATTTCCTTGTCTTACAGTAGGCAATAATACACATTTAAACCTCCTCTTTTAGGATTTTTCTGATATGTAGCCTCAAAGCTTTGAAAAATTTTAAAACATTAGCACCGTGTCTTATTTCCCATGCTACTCCTATTCTATAATCATTAGCACTCTCATGTTGTATTACTTCATAACCTGGCACTTTTATCGTATTTACTTTGCCCCTATCTTCCCTAAGCCCAAATAATGTAATGCTTATTAACCTGTTTAGTCTTAAATGGCAAGCCCATTTATTTAATAAATTTTTAACTGTATCATCCCACTCATCACTAAAGCTTAGATTTAATGGGTAAGTTTTTCTTTGATATTTTTTATTTTTATCTATTAGCCAATAATCATATAATCTATAACCTAAATAATGCTTATTGCCATAAAAATTTATTAACTGTTCGGCCTCCTTTTTTGTCAAGCCCCCTACCTTCATAAAATCATCTATACTAGGAAAGCTTGCATTATATTTTATAATTTTTTCCTTTATTGCCTTTATAACTATATTTTTCACCAATTTTAAAACTATTTTAGCTATATTTGGATTTAGAAAAATAGCTGCTGAGGGAGTCCGATATTCAAAGCCCCATGGTTTACTTTCCCATGAGGACAAAGCACCATACCCGTACCGTTCGCACATATAACGAGTATGTTTGCCTACAAAATCATCTAATACTTGTAGTAATTCATTGCTAGGATAAATTTCTTTTCCTACTCCAATATGAATATGTCCACCTAAGCTAAAATCCGCGGTCAATGCTAACTCAAAATCGGAGTCATACACCCTTTTAATGAGATTTTTTAAATTCCTCACTACTTGTTGAGGACTACCCGCATCTGGCCTTAACTCCAATTGATCACCACTACCATCAATGCCAATTTCATTCTCATAATGGTCATCATCTATATAGTCACTAGCATGTACTACTTCACCATATCTATTTATCAAGACAAACTCAGGATCACAGCCAATTTTTATCTCTTTAATAGAGTTAAGTTTTTTTGTCCATAGTTTTTTAAGATTAAAAAGTTTAACTATTTTAGATAAAACTAGATAAGCATTAGTTAAATTACTTTCATAGTGGGTAATGTCACTCATCAATAATATTTGATAATCTAAATTGAGGTATGCCAATGTTCTCCCTTTATTTTTTATATGGACTGCATGGAAAGTATAGCGGTCGTACGCAAGATCAAAATTATGATCATAAAATAAGTCTTCCTCATCCTTGCTATTAAACCTAAGGTCAAGATTTAAATCTACCACCATATCATAAGGATAAGACGATCCTGTATAGGGGTATATATACAAGGATCGTCTTAAACTCCAATCAACAGTGCAGTGATTATTGATATGGGTAAAAAAATTAAAGGCCTTGCCATATCTTTTTAAAAACTCTGGCAAGGCCTCTGATTGATGATCTTTAGCATCCTCTAATTTTAATTTTATTACCCTCTCCATAATCACCTCCTACACCATAATAATCATCTTTAGATTAAAAATCAAGATGTTAAAATTTTAATAGCAAACGATTAGGTCTAATTACCGATGTTAGATAGACCTAATTTTTGTGGAGTAACCAGAAATTAGTCCAGCAACACAATCTTAGGCCTTTCTAACAATTATTAGCTCCTTTCAGAAAATTTCTTTTTAAAATCTTTCCTATTTGAAGTGCAACAGAATTTGTTTTATGAAATATTGTTTGAAGCATTAAACATTGTATTGCTGGCCTAATTTTCAAATCTTCAATCAAAAAATTTTTTCTCTAAAATTTTCTTTATTTGAAGTGCAAATGAATTTTTTCTATGGAAATATGAATTAGTTTTTTCTTTTTTTCCCGAATTTATGGACAAAAAAACAAATTGCTAATTTAGTCAGAATTACGATATTGATAAAATCAGCAAAAGTTAGGTCTATCTAATGAATTATTTTTGCTATTGACTTTTATATTTAAAATGATTATTCTAGAAGAAAAAGGAAATTTTAAAGGAGGTTAAGGATGAACAATAATAATTGGCAAAAAGACAATAGAGAAGTAGCATTAAGAATATTTACTGAAGATTTAAAAAAGGAATGGGATGAATTAGTTAAGGAAGCTAAAAACAGTCTTGATAGTGAAGAAGAAGATTTTATTACTTATAGGATGGCATTATTAATTTTTGCATTAAGGCGAATACCAAATTTCCAACCTTATCTTAGAAAATTTAGAAAAGAGATAAAATATTATATTTAGGAGAAAAGAATGAAATTTAAAATGAGGAATATCTATAAATTTCAAAAAGAAATGGGAGTCGATTTTAATAAATGTCATTATTGTAAATTTGGTGGAAATCCCAAAAAGGATTTTAAAATTAATAAGGATTATGTTTACTGTTTTTTATATAAAGCAAGAATTTATAAAATTAATTAAGGAGATAAAAAGATGGATAAAAAAATAAAGATATATCAAGGTACATTAT
>JAGGRZ010000159.1 GCA_021159335.1 bacterium | reverse complement strand
ACCGAAATCTAATATTTATTTTACCAATGTTCTCACGAGTTTATCCACATTAAGGTTGAGTCCCTCGACCCACATTATCGGTTCTCCATCCTCAAGAAGCAATATCGATGGTAATTGCTTGTATCTAAGCACCTTTTTAAGGTCTTTATCGGTGCCAACGAATATTCTCCCGGAAAGCCCGTTTTGTTCGCAGAACTTTTCGGCAGATTGAGCATCATTTGTAGCAACAAAGAGAAGCATCGGAATCCCTTGAATCGAAGCGAGTCGTTTCATAGTAGAAATGGAGCTTTCATGCTCAATGTCAAAAAATGCGAGTAATTTCCTTCCGGTTTTCCAATCGCTACCTAACGGTTTGCCATGGATGTCCACTATCATCGTATCTGAAATTTTCTTGAACCTGTGGATCACAAGGTCTCCGGGTTTTATCATGTTTATCGGTGGCATCCCGAGTTCGGCTTTTACGAATGTCGTCTCGCCCACCTTAACCGAAAACGGCTTTACTCTAACGAACGGTGCGCCGAAACCATTCCGCCAACCAGTTATTATAGCATAGTCGCCGGTCGGAACATCCTTAAACACGACGAACGAATCCACCGTGTCTTTCGGCGGGGTTAGGTCGGAAATTCTTCCATCAATTACTTTTACGATGCAGAAATTTTCGTAATAGTCAACATCAGTGCGCGGTTTGCCATCCTCAAGGAAAATCGCCCTAACGAATCCAGTTTCTCTTTCTTTTTGTTCCTCTTTTGGCGCTATATCTATCCTGTGCCAGTCCTTCCCGTCATAGTACTCACATGCTCTGTAATCCCAGCTTATTCGTGCTGGAATACCAAGGACTCTCATAGCAGCCACAGCTACCCCAAGCCTCTCCGCTCGACCGCCTGTCCTCGCCCGCAACACTTCAGCAGGATTCATCATGCCACCGAAGTAGTCCTTGTCGTAGAGTGTATCAAGCTTTTTGGTTATGAATGTCCTAATTTTCGCAGCACATTCGTCCACAGGCAGTTCGGCGAGTTTACTAAACTTCTCCCAGACAGCATCGTGCCAATCGGCAAAGTCCTCAAACAAAACCCTTGGATTTGCCACATAATCCCAGAACAACGAATCCTCTGTGAATCCGCGCTTCTCAAAAAGCTTTTTCCGTTCATTAACATGAGACCATAGCGTCTCCCAGCCCAAGGAATCGAGCAGCAAAAGGTCCTTCTTTGCCATGGATTCCCAAAGTTTTAGCACCTCCTCTCGTTCGTTTTGGTGGGCATCCCAGAATTTCATAAGTTGACAGCGGTTTCCACGGGCATCGTTCATTATTCTGAGAAACCGCGCCTCAACCGTGGAATCGGGCAGTCTCGCGAGGACTTTTTTGCAGACGGCTCTAAGGTGTTCCTGCCGTAAGTTATGCTTCAACTTTGATGTTTCCGGTGGTTTGTATGTCGTATCCCGCTTCCGCTCGACCGGTTTCCTGACATGCAACCAGAACATCGTATCTGGAAGGCTTATTCGCTCAAGCTTTAATTTCACAGTATCAACATTGTTCCCCTCAGTAAACCTAAGAATTCGATAGTCCCACACTGAATCTTTCCCCGCTGAGACGAAAAGGTCAGCTTTGCCGACAACAAAATGAGCCATGCCATTTCCATCCGTGTAGTGGTGAGATACAGCTCTTAATGAGGAATAGTTATAAACCGAAATCCAGACATCAATGCTTTCAGCAGGCGTGCCATCTTCATTTTCAACGGTGACCCACAAGCCCGTTGTATCAGAATAATTCGGCGTCAAATTTAAAATCGTGAATCCATCTCCTTTGTAATATATCGGTGCATCGGCGGAATCAAGCACACCCCACGCAACGCCTTTTATTACCGCTGCTCTTTTTGATGGTCCAGCAAACCAAGTATCATTAAGGGGGGTCATCTCGGCACCGCCAAGAAAATACCATTTATCACCAGTCCAAACCTCAACCCATGCATGATTACTGTTGGTGAACGGCCAATAAGGTGTGTAGGTTCCTCTTACGGGTATACACATCGTTCTACATGCCTTAATAAAGAGTATCGCCATCTCCTCACACCTACCTATTCCGCGCTTTATAGTTTGCTCCGCTGTCTGGTCCCATCGCGAGGTAGGTTCGTACTTCATCATTTCATACGCCCATTCGTTAAGTCTCAGCACTGCATCCTTGATATTCTCGCAATCCCTCACCCGCTCCAATAGCTCACGCCAGTGATTTTTCCTGAAATACTCAAGAGGTTCCTGAGAAACCCTATATGGAAGCACATAGTGGAAAAAGTAATTATCAGGAATTTTTCTTCCCCAAGGCAGCGAATCGCGAACAACTTTTAACGCTTTAAGGTCCGCGATAAACGAGTCCGCATTCAGAGAGACGAGGTCAATGGTGGGCATGTACTTAATTAGCGAATCAACCCACTCAGCAAGCTCACCTTCAGCCTCTTTCAAAAGCCTTTTTACCTCTGGATTCCTCTTTTTTGCCTGCTTTATCGTTATCGCTCTGCCAAAAGAAGACACAGTAATCCCAACGATAAGCAAAAAAATAAATGCCCGCTTCACAATGCCCCTCCTTTCATAGACCAAATAAAATATTATAATATCATTGTCACGCTCACAACATTATTAATTAATTCCTTACCTTCTCTGCCACAAAGTAATACTTGAATCCCTACCCACAGTTGGATATTCGACCCACCATGTTTTGATAGGCGTGTATAACGAGTCCACGCCAAGTGTCTTGGGGTCGTAGCATTCAAAAGTAAGAAAATAATTATGCGGAATTTTAAGTGCCAAAATAGGGTTTGCACCGCCTTCGGGCACCAGCGCTTCACTGGTCAGTATTCCCCAGATATCCCTGACAACAAGCTTTGGCGCGTAAAACCCCACAGCACCTATATCATGGACGAGAATTCTCGTTCCCGCTGGCAAATTTTCCCCGCACCAGCGCGCAGAACTAACCTGAAGCCCTGAAATTTTGTGCATGTCAAGCGCTATGGAAAACCCAGCACCGTAAACGCAAAGAAACATTGCGATGAAGAGAATCCCGGTAAAAACCAACAATTTATCCCTCAGAAGAACGAGTAAAAAAGCAGAAAAACTTGCTAATGCTACTACACTCCATAATTCTGGAAAGTATGACCAGCCAAAAAGAATGTTTTTCCCTGGCATCATTATCTTTCCGCCAAGAACGGCATCAGATAGCCAGGGTGCCCAGAACCGCCACAAAAAGAACGCAGCCAAACTTATCAAAGCGAGGCTTAACGCAATGGCTCTGTATCTGAATTTTTGTAATCCTACTGCTGCAACAAATACCATGAGCGGGAAAACCCACGCTATGTATCGTCCCCATTGATATGCACTTGGCGTTATGAGGATTCCGCGAAAGACTATGTAAAGGAGTGCTATTAATATTAATTGCCTCATTTTTTTTATATTTTTTCGCACGATGTAGCAGATTCCAACAATTGCGAAAAGCGCCATAGGTGGTATATACGGGTAAAACGCTCCAAGCGCAGATACCACAGACCTTACGGGGTAGAAGAAAATCGACAAACATATTTCTCGCAAATTACCAGTCCTTAGCGCCCAAATAAGTCCCTCATCGGAAACTTTGGCGTAAAATGTCTCAGGAGCAGGTTTACCCCAAAGCAGAATGTGAAACATTGCAAAAGCGGCAATTGGTATCAATCCCACAAGTGATTTGAGTTTGTGATTCCTCGGAACAGCGAACAACCAGAACAAAACAAATAAAAGTCCATAATCGGGCCTCGCCCACACAGAAACTCCAAGAATCGAGGAAATCAATGCGTAATCAGGTTTTTTGCTTACGAACATGGCAAGTGCGCTCCACACGAGGATAACTGAAAGCATCGTCTCCATCCCCGACAAAGCGGCGTAAACGATGGATGGCGTGCAAGCTACAAGCATGGATGTAATCAAAGCAAGACTTCTATCTGCAACCACGAAGAGAGCGAATCGATAAATTATTACCCCTAACAAAACGAAAAGAACTCCATTGACGATTAAGGCAGCCCAAAATCCATTTAAACCGAAGGCATACGGTAGTGAAAGCGCAAAAACCCACAATGGAGCGGTCTCTGCCGTGGCACGCTCACCGATGTTGAATTCCCAGAAATGTCCTCTGACCAAATTCCTTGCGTAAACGGCGTGAATAAAAGCATCGTCAAGGGGGAAGGTTAAGGTGGTGATATTTTTAACCCAAGCAATAACGAGTATTAATAGAGAAACGAAGAAAAGTAATACAACGCAGGTTAAAAAGCTTTTTCGGTCGCTCATTTTACTCCCGAATTATTTTGTTCGGCTCCTTTTTCCTCTCGCTCCCCCAGACAGCAAAAAGAATTCCGCCTACCATACCAGCTATAAGCGAGTAAGCAAAGAACGACAACGAAACGAGAAGCCCCTTGCCCTTGGTTTCGCCGAAAAGTTGAAAGAAATACGCAAAGCTCGCCTCACGAACTCCAAGTGCATTAAGAGATATAGGCAGCAGACTTATCACCCACACCAGCGGCACAGTATGGTAATAAACCATAATCGGCAAACTCGAGCCAGCAGCCTTAGCCGTGAAAACCAAAACGGTAATCAACGCTCCCTGATACGCCACGGACGCAATGAAACCAAGAAAAAGAATCCGCCCGTGGTGACGATAGCTCCTTAAAGTTGCGACAAAGTTTGAGACCTTTTCTCCAAGTCGCCAGGGAAGGAAACTCAAAATCTTTGATACTGCTTTCTCAGTTTTTACTATTAGGAAGAAAACAGTTGCACCCCAAAGCACGACACCGACAATAACGCTGAAATATGCAGTGGCGGGCTCGAATCGCACGAAAGGTAGCGCAAAAAGGGATATAGATATAGTCGCAAGTATTCCTGCAACGCGCTCGGCAACCACAGACGAATAAGCTTTCGACATATCACCGAGCATCTTGCCAGCAATATATCCCCTGACGACATCTCCACCAACGCCTGAGGGCAAAAAATTATTGAAAAAATAGCCAACAAAATAAAGCCCAACAAGCTTTATGTATGGCACTTTTCCGAAAGGTTTCAGAAATATTGACCACCGCCAACCACCTATGAGAATCGTTGCGCAAAATAGAACAGCAAAAACGGGAAAGAGTTGCATGGGAAATCGCCTGATGTTGGCGATAAACTCAACGAGGTCGATTCTTGTTATGAGGAAGTAAATTAATCCAGCGCTAACCAACGCTTTAATGGTAGTAAGAAGCGTGTTCTTCGTGGTCTGGTTCACGGCAACCTCGCTTTTACCTCTAAAAGACACAACCCGTGAGGTGGGGCATTTCTGAATTCGGAAACTCTGACCCTCTCGTAAAGCATTTTTCTAAAATCAGTATCACTAATCTGTTTACCACAAACCGCCACCATTGACCCTACAAGCGAACGAACCATTTTATGCAAAAATCTGTCGCCGAAGATGAAAAATTGCAATTCGTCCTCAAATTCACGCCAGTATGCCTCAAATATCGTGCACCTCGGATTCTCTGGAAGGTCTTTTTGGATCGAAAAAACGCGGAAGTCATGCTCGCCAAGAATTGATTCGGCAAGATTATTAAGCAAATCGATATCCAATTCTCCCTCATACCACCAGCCAAAGCGAGCCTCAAGAGCCTTCTTCCTTTTGAAAATCCTGTAACGATAAATTTTGCCCTCACAATCGAATCGGGCGTTAAAAGTTTTTTCGGTCACAATAGAATCCCATACAGCTATATCGGCTGGAAGCATTTTGTTAAGCCGTCGCATGAGGTCTTTGGGTTCATATCGCTTAGGGGCAACGAAAGAAACGACCTGATCAATAGCGTGAACTCCTCTATCAGTCCGTGACGCACCAACAGTTTTTATTTCTTTTCCGAAAAGCTTTCTCAAACTTTGCTCAATAACCCCCTGAACAGTTGGCACATTAGGTTGCTTCTGCCAGCCGAAATATTCCGTGCCATCGTAACTGATTCGCAGGATGTGGGTAAGCTCATTCATCGCAAAACAAAATAACCAAAAATTCATTTCTTAACAAGTTTTGCTACCAAAACAGGCGAAAGGGGACCCAGTCCAAGCGGTTTGGTCAAATATGCGCAATATTCCACAGTCAATCCACATTGACCAGCTATCTTGCGCAACATCTTGGGCGATAAGGTGTTAGCAGAAAGTTCGTAGAATTTTTTCCCGGAAAAAAGAGATTTTACACAGAGAATTAAATTTTTAAGCGAGGTTTTATTAAGTGCAACGATTATAATCTCTTTTGCGCAATGCGCGGATTCACAAAGCGCTGCCTTCGGGTCGTCCATAAACTCAAGAGATGTGATGAATAGCGCGATATCAAAGGAATCTTTACTGAACGGCAGGCTGGCTGAATCGGCACGAACAAGTTTTCCCGAAAGTGAGGGTTTAAGGCTCGCAAATCTTAACATTTCCTCATCCACATCCACGCCGAATACCTTATATCCCAACGATGAAAGCTTCTCTGCGAAAAAACCCGTGCCGCATCCGATATCAAGCAAAAGTTTTCGCCCACTTACAAGATAAACTACTGCATCAAGCTCCTTTTTGGCTATTCTGCTCCCATAGCGTGTGTAATACCACTTCTCGTATTCCTCAGGTTTTCCCCGAAAGGTTTTCATTGCCTTTTATCACAGGTTCGTAATAATCGAGCGCATCAACGACATAGGCGAGATACTCATAAACTATACTATCCCCGACAGCCAACGCTTGTGCGGCGGCATCAAATATTTCGGCGCGAGTAGCCCCGGCAAGAAGACACAACTTAACATGCTTGTATATACAAAGTTCACAATGCGACGCCAGAACGATTGCAAACTGTATTAATTCTTTATATTTTTCTGGGATAGCTGATGGTTGCTTAGCCTGCCGCCAGAAGTTAAGAAACGATTCTATAACCTCAGGGCTTTCTCTTCTGAACTTCCGAAGTTTTTTGTCAATCATTTTCTGCTTGTTGTGCGCACTTTCTGCAAGAGGTGCTTCCTCCTCCATTCTCGTCCTCCTTTGAGTCAATAACATTAGCCCTAATAATGTCGGGTTCGGTTCATGTCGCAACAAAAAACTGCAAGTAATATTAAATTTAACCCATCAAAATAAAAAGCCCCCTGCCTTAAGACAGGGGGCCAAAACAGCTCCAGCTTTCCGCAAGCAATTACTTGACCATCATCATCTTCATCGTCCTTGTGACTTTGCCCGCAGTAAGCTTGTACAGATACACACCACTCGGAACCTCTTCGCCGCTATCATCGGTGCCATCCCAGACGAGCGTGTGCATACCCATATTGAACTCGCCGCTCGCCAGCGTCCTCACTCGCTTACCGTCTATGGTGTAAACCTCAAGCTTGACATCGGACTTTTCGGGCAGATAGAACGATATCTTGGTCGCCGCATTGAATGGGTTAGGATTGTTCTGGAACAGCGATACAGTCTTCGGGAGCTTGGCAACACCGGAGCCGAGATGAGTCGCGCCAACCGATATGGTAAATGTCCTCGGACCAGTGTAGGTGAATGTGTAGCTCGTCGTGGTTCTCATGTTGATTGTTGTTCCAGAAGCAAGGTCGGATAGTGTGAACGAATAGCCAGAATAGATGTCATTAATTCCCATGGATGCATCAATCGAGCTCGGTGTATGATGGGCTGGCCAGCTTATAGTGACGCTGGAACCAACAGTGAATCCAGAAATCTGGAATGTCCATGTCTTGGATGTGCTGCTGGTCATAAGTGCCTTAATATCCCTGTTGAGATTTGTCGAACCCAGGACGAAGTAAGCTTTGTCGCCCGAAGGACCAATGCTCGGGAACGATGGCGGGACAACAGCGTCATATGTAGCATCGAGCCCATCGGAAGCACCAGAGTGAACACCGAAGTAGTTCCAGTAATCGCTTACTGAGCCAGAGTTAACCGAAAGTCTTAGCAGGAACGACGGTAGGAGGTCATTAGTTTCAGCAACCTCTTCTTCCTTGGGATGCGTCATATTCTTATTGTTTATCGGAAGCACTCCAGTAGCACCAGGAAGAACTCTCACGAAGAATCCCTTGTATGGGTCGATGAATCTCGGAGCACCACCGGGCATACCCGGCGAATAGAACGCGAAGCCACCAGTGGTGGACCATGTATAGTAGGTGTTGTCAAGTCCGGTGAACGCCGGGTCGTTGACCACAGCATCCCAATCCACCTCTGTGTTAACCGGGTTACCAACGAGATGCCAGCCAGGTCTCGTGGATGTTGCGGAGTAATTGAGGTTCATCGTGAACGGCGAGTAGTAAGGAGTTCCAGTGATGTCATAAGGAACCTCGTCGTGCACATATGACCAAAGGAGATAACCTCTTCCGCGCTCGAAGCCTGTAGGCACATAATATGTTCCAGTATTAGCGTCCCAAGCGTAAATCTGTGAGCTTGCTGCATCAGTAGAGAACGGAACAATATCATCGGAAAGCTGCATGTAAACATTGTTCGGCACCGCATTAACAGGGCAGGATATAAGGTTCCAGCCGTACTCAACATAAGGCGAAACATTAAGCCTTATCCTGTAAAGCACCGGTATATTCGAATGCTCGAAGTAAAGCGCAAGGTAGAATGTGTATTGACCAGGAACTGTCACGGGCGAGGATGTTATGTAAACCTTAACGCAGCTATTACCAGGAATTGTTAACGAATCCGGCGAGAACTTAACACCAGGCGGTATCGAACCGTGTCTTGTATCGAACGCATATGCCCACTGATTCTCATTGCATACTACCCAGAATCTTCCGTTAGCATCAACATCCGCGCCATCATGACTGTTACCAACAGGTGCATGAGTGTTGTTGAATCTCGTTATAACGGAGTCAAAAGGCGGATAGAACTCGATTATCTCGTTCTGTGGGTTGCGGCAAGCAATCCAGACCGTTCTGGTTGTCGGGTTGAATCCGAGACCAGCCATACCATTATTTATTGTACCACCAGCAGTAATCGCAGATGCCATATTCCAGGAAGCGATTATAGCACCTGGTGTAGGCCAGCTCTTACCAGCAACCTTGTACAGAATGTGCTCATACCAGTCACCCATGTAGAACACATCTTCAGCAGGGTCGTAGGCAAGACCAGTCTTTATATTATAATTCCAAACTCCATAGGGGTCGACAATCGAGTCTTCTATCTCACCAGTATTGGGGTTCCATGCGTAAATGTTATTCCGTCTGGTATAATAGCCAGCGACTTTGCATTGCCAGATATATCTTCCATCATACGCCATATCACCAGGATAAGGCAGATAACTTGACCCACTTGGTGGCGGCATCCAATTAGCCTGCCAGACCACACCAGTCGGAGTCTTGGTCGCAGGATTGAACTCAACATTCTGGTGCATAAATGTGTGGTAAATGCTGCTCACCCAGTATCTGTAGTTAGTGAACCAGCCTACAGCACCGAATCCCCACGGCATATTAACAGTGGGCACGAGCAGATACATGGAGTCAACGCAGTCGCCAGCAGCCATAGTAGCAGCTACTCTCGGAAGTTCAGTAGGCTGAGCATCGGCAACATCGAGATTCTCGGCTTTGAATACCGTTTCATACTTCTTTATATACTGCTCAAGTTCAGATATGGACTGGAATCTGTAAACCTTGTTGGAAACTGCAACTGTATTAGAATTATTTGCACTTCTGAGGAATGTTCCGCCGGAAGTAGGACCTGATGAGGCATAAGGCCAAATCTCAGCATAAACCGGATGGTCGTATGGATTGCAAATCTCGAAATAAACTGTATCCCATCTTCCATACATTGTGTAATCCTCAAGTCCGCCGTAAAGTGTAAAGCCATCGTATGTTGATGTCGAAGTATCAGTCTCAGGACCGAACTGCGGACGAGAAAGCGGTATGTAAATCGGACCGAATGTATCCTGCTTAGCAATAATAGCCCACTCGTAATTTGTTACATAACCAGCCTTTGACGCGAAGACTCGATAATACCCAACATTAAGACCACATATAATGAATGCTCCAACAGAGTTCGTTGTAGTATGTTTATTCTGCAGGAACACAGTGGCATTCGGTATCACTGAGTATGTCTCGGCATCATATACATAACCTCTAACGCAGCCCTCGATAACCTCAGGCACGGGGAAGTCACCGACAAGCCTGACATCATCTATGTACCAGCCAGGATACCAGTTCACTGAATAGTCCGTATGAAGCACCCACATGATATCGGTTAATACTCCTCTATATGGCATCAGGTCTATGTGAACTTGACGCCAACTACGGAACGAGCCACTGTATGATTCGTTACCTGGGGGATTCGGCAAGGGGAATCCAGACCACCAGCAACTACGATTGTAGGTTGGTGAATCCGGACGCAGGAGGAACCAAGTGGAACCATTATCAGTTGAGCCGAATATAGAACCACCATCCCAATAAGACTCCGTATACAACCAACTCCAGAAATACAGTTCCTCGATGTAGTCTGCGATATCTGCAACATGGAATGTAAGCGTCCACCACGCGTGATTACTGTAGTTACCGCTCAAGTTAGTTCCCCAGCACTTGCTTCCTGAATGAGCAGAACCAGGACCGGATGTCGGCACACCCCACTGCCAACCAGGTGTTCCACCAGAGGCAACAAACCCGCCATCGTCATCCTCGAAGTCGAATTCCTGAATACCTGGATACAAGTTTATAGTATCGACCAATGTAGTTTCACCAGCCACGACCTCGAACAACCTCGAAGCGTTGGTAACGAAGCTTCGCTTGGAAGCCATTGTAGCATATATGCCAGGGAGAACTGGTCCGAAGAAGTAATAGCCAAAGTAGTTAGTAGTAGTAGTGAATGGAGTGCTAAGGAGACTAACGGTAACGCCTGAATTATCGGATATTCCAACCAAATTAACATATCCCTCAACATAGCCTACTGGAACGCCCGTAAGAGTAAAGTTCCTTATTACTGTGTCGCCAGCGCCCACACTGACTGCAAAGGCTGTGTCAGTTGTCCAAGCTAAGCCGTGGCTTGCAGCAACATCGTATGTGCCTGGCATGACAAACAGCTTATATGAACCATCGGGGTCAGTATAGTAAACGGCGGGCACATCGCCACCCAATGCTATAACTTTTGAACCCGCCATGTTAGTAGCTCCGACAAGTGTGACCGTGCCTTTAATCACACCAAAGTTAGCGAGTTTCCCTGATACCTCAATATCATCAACCGCCCAACCATAATCGTTATTGATATTATCCGAGCCGAAATGCCACATGAACTTAACCTGTGTATAACCTGTCTCATCAGTTATATCGAAGGCAGCAAATTTCCAGTCCGATGAACCAGTAAAGCACAGTTCACCAGCAGGACCCTTTGACCAGAATGAAAGCGTATCATCATATGTGTCATTAGATGGATATATTACATAGAATGAATCGCCATCATCGATTGACGCCTTGACATTACCGCCATCGTAACCCTGACGGTATGAGCCAACCTCATGATACCAGTGCCAGAAGCTTAGGAATGCGGGGCTATCCACATAAGCCATATTGAGCCTTGGTGTTATCAACTTACAATCGGAGTCATAACCATAGTTGCCATCAAGAACAGTAGCCCAGCACCTATCTCCGCTATGTGCACCGCCCGGACCAGCAGTGGGTGTACCCCACTCCCAGCAGCCCATAGGCGGTTCAGCTTCGAGGTTACCATCGTTATCCTCAAAGTCGCTCTTGTAAAGCGTCACATACGGCAGCTTGTCGAGGTATAACTCGACCACCTCAGTATCAGACCTTGAGGAGATAACAATATTTGTTTCTGTGTCCGCAGTCCAATGGTAATCCTTGTATGCCCACACATAGTAAGTATCGAATGGTGCTTTAAAATCTATTAAACCTATAGAGTCGGTTGTAGCGTCGTAATTGACGATGCCGCCGCCAACATGCACCATAACACCACTATGATTCCTCTCACCACCGACATGAACCTTCACTCTTATAACTCCGTAATCGAGTGTTCTTGTGTTTATTGATACATCATCTATGTACCAGCCGGGCCACCAACTCCAAATATAATCTGAATGGAGTACCCACATAATATCGGTTAATGTTCCTCTATACGGCAGTAGGTCTATATGCACTTGTCGCCAACTGCGGAATGAACCGCTATATGAATTATTGCCGGAAGGACGCGGCAGGGGGAATCCAGACCACCAGCAATTATAATTATAGGTTGGCGAATCTGGACGCAGGAGGAACCAAGTAACACCATTGTCGGTTGAGCCGAACACAGAACCACCGTCAAAATAAGACTCCGTATATAACCAACTCCAGAAATAAAGTTCATTAATGCTGCTCGAAATACTTGCAACACTTAATTTAAGCTCCCACCAACAATGGTCACTGTAGTTACCGCTCAAATTGGTTCCCCAGCACTTGCTTCCCGAATGAGCAGAACCAGGACCAGAGGTGGGCACACCCCATTGCCAACCAGGTGTTCCACCAGAAGCAACGAAACCTCCATTATTCTCCTCAAAATCAAAGGATAACAGTGGAACAACCAGGTATTCCCGAAGTGAAAGGTCAACATATACTGTCTCGTGCAAGCCAACAGCGACATTAAGTGAGCTATCTTGGCTCCAATCATCATTGTAGTAAGCGTAAA
>JAGGRZ010000158.1 GCA_021159335.1 bacterium | reverse complement strand
CAATCCCTGAGGAGAACAAGAAAGCTATTGCGGACGAGGCGTATGTTGTGGCAAAGGAGTTCATAGAGGCATTCAGAGCCGTGGGAAGCGCGACGAAGCTCGCTGAAAAGCTTGCTGGGTGAAAAATTAATTTCATCCTGAATTAATATGAAAATATACATATTAACCTTATTCCCTGAGCTTTTCGAATGTTACATAAAAAGTGGGCTTGTTGCTAAAGCCTGCGAAAACGGGCTTTTGGAGTTTCATTTCATAAACTATCGCGATTTCACCAATGACCCTCATCGCACAGTTGACGACCTACCATACGGCGGCGGAGCAGGAATGGTGATAAAACCAGAACCGGTCATAAAGGCATTCCTTTCAATCCCTCAGGAGGAGCGGGAGAAAGCCATGCGAATAATACCTTCCGCTCGAGGTGCGCTTTTCGACCAGAGCTGGGCTGAGAAAATGTCGAGGGCAGAAACGCTTATATTCTTTGCAGCGCGATACAAAGGCTTCGACCAACGCATATCCGAGCTTATGGACGCCACCGAACTTTCTATCGGGGATTATATCCTTCAGGGGGGCGAATTGCCAACCATGGTTATGATTGATGCGGCGATAAGGCTTATCCCTGGGTTTTTGGGCGACAAGGATTCAGCGGCTACTGATTCTTTCTCGGATGTGAGCCGAATACTTTCTGCACCCGATTACACGAGGCCGCAGGAGTTCATGGGGAAAAAGGTGCCCGATGTGTTGCTTTCGGGAAATCACGAGGCTATACGGCGCTGGCGGAGAAGAGAGGGTATAAAGCTTACTATGGAGCGAAGACCCGACCTAATAAGGCTTTCAAAACTTACTGACGAGGACATCGAGTTCATAAACGAGCTGAGAGACTGGATAAAAGAGCGGCTCAGGGAAAAAGAGAATCGCGCGGAATAAACTTGAGAATAGTTCTTTCGAACTCGCTCCCAAAGGCATCACTTTTTTACATACGCATTGAACGAACAGTAGGTGACCATGAAAATTAACGAAAGAGTTCTTCTCGCCTTTCTTCTCGGCGTTTTTTCAATACTTTCGCAAACCATACTTCTGCGCGAGCTTTTTGCTGTTTACGGTTTTTCTGAGATATTGTTCACGATGCTTCTTTTCTTCTGGCTTTTCTGGGGTGCCATCGGAAGCCTAACATTTAGAAGCGGTAGCCCATCGGGAGCTCTGGCGATTCTTGTGCTTTTGTCTGTCTTGATACCCTTATTCGTGAAAATCACTGCATTGTTTTTAAGACCTGAGCTTGGCGTTATAGTTCCAGTTTTAAGGGTTGTCGCGGCGGGTGCTATGTGTTCTTTTGTGGCGTTTTTTGGTGGAAGAGCTTTCGCGGCTATATCGAAGGGTGCAAAAGCGGGATTGCTTTATGCCTGTGAGGGAGTTGGTGCATTCGTTGCTGGCATTATTTCGATGTTTCTCCTTACAGTCTTGCCATCTCACTGGCTTATGGCGATAATGGCTGTTCCCGCAGCGTTGATAATTCTTAGGGCTGGATTCCCGAAAAATTCTTTGATAGCATTTTCCTCAATAGCTATCGCGTTTGCGGCTCAATTTTTGGCTCCATTTTTTGATAGCTTGCTTTTCCCGGGCTTTATTGTCAATTTCAAGGAGTCACATTATGGGAGGATTGCGTCGCTTTCACGCGGTGACGAGACCTACATATACGAGAATGGCCACCTCATATGCTCCAACGCCGACACTCTTTCTGCGGAGCAGATTATTCATCCTGTTATGTGGGCGCACGACTCGCCGAAAGAAGTTCTTCTGGTGGGTGGTTTGCAGTTCGCAGCTTTAAGAGACATATTAAAGCACAATCCGAATCGAGTCATAGTCCCTTTCGTTGATTATCCGCTTCTTGAGAGTATGGTCGCCAACATCCCCGCGATAAGGTCATCGATAAAAGACCCTCGAGCAGAGATAGTGCCATCGGACCCTCGGACATATCTTTCAAGAACAACGAAAAAGTTCGATGTTATAATCGTTGCGCCTGGGTTTCCGCAAAGCGGTGTTGACAACAGGTTCTGGACGGTGGAGTTTTTTGAGCAGCTCAAATCACATGTGAGGGTTGGCGGGATAGTAGCCATCTCTTTGCCGGTTGGTATGAACTTTCTGTCGGAATATCAATCAGAGCTGGCTGCCTCGGTGTGGAAGACATTCAGAAATGTTTTTCCAGATGCTCAGATTTACTTTCCTGAATCGCATGTTTTAATGGTTGCGAGTGCTGAGAAGGGTTTTGATTTTCTAAAAAAACTTTTGGGGAGAAAGTTGCGAGTCATCAATGCTGCAACGATTCGCCCTGAATATCTTCCGTTACTATATCAGCGGAACCGTTCGGAAACACTTATCCGTCAACTTGCCAGCGCACATTTTGCGCGCATAAACCGTGATTGGCGCCCGCAGGCGTATTTATGGGGGATTCTTCAGCAAGCTAAACTTGGCGGCACGAAAATCCCCACCAAGGCGCTATCGGACAGCGTAGTAAGAACTTTTGCAAAATATTTCCTTATTCTTTTGTTCCTGATCGTGATTTTAACAAGAATTTTAAGGAGAAGCGTTTTCGGCTGGGTGTTCGCTGGCGGAGTGTGGGGATTAGGCATTCAAACGCTTATTTTACTGGTTTTTCAGGCTAATTTTG
>JAGGRZ010000157.1 GCA_021159335.1 bacterium | reverse complement strand
ATAAGTTTCAAAACTTTCCTCGGCTAATAGGGGATTGCGACTCATAATCGGCACTGTTCCAAGCACAGCGCGGGCAATTGCTTCGTTTCAAAACTTTCCTCGGCTAATAGGGGATTGCGACAATTAGCGGCAAGACGAAATCCTCGAACCACTTTTCAGCGTCTTCCTGGTTTCAAAATTTTCCTCGGCTAATAGGGGATTGCGACTAACTGTTGCTTGATTTTTAGCATTGTGTTTGCTATGTGCTCGTTTCAAAACTTTCCTCGGCTAATAGGGGATTGATAATAAAAACGCATCCATGAACGGATGCTTTACCACGAAAAATTAAAGGAGGGGCAAATGGAGCGATTGATAATGGCTATCCCCGCCTATTTCGCTCCATACCTGATAAGCGATGAACCCGATTACATATGCTGGGTCGCAGCAATCCTCGCCTTTATATTTGGCGGAACTACCGAATTGGTGCTCGCAACTCTCGGAATCATCGGATATATACGATATCGCCATCTTAAGCGGAAAAAAGAAGAGATGACAGGAAAAACTGAGGAAAACCTGATAGAAAAGCTCCGTTCATTCATTGACAAATACTATCATCAAAACCAAAATTAACGATTCCAAAAAGGAGAAAAACATGAAGGATAAGATAATAAGAACATCCGACCCCCAGTGGCTCGAAAAGACTCTTAAACTCTACTCTAAAAAGGATGAATTCACGATCATTGACGATGCCGACCTTGGTCTGTCAAAGGATGATGTCTCATCTGCTATCAAAATAATCCGTGCTGCAAGAAAGAAAGGCAAAATGGATGCTAAAAGAATTTTGTCAGCTCTATCAGGTGCGGGGCTAACCACCACAGGAATATGGATGGTCTACGCTGCGATAATAGACCCCGAACCCACATCAAAGCTAAGCTTGCTCGTCGGCGGGGGAATTCTTTGCATCTTAACTGGCTCTTTAACTTTATTTTCCTCTCTCGGTGTGAACATAACCGTAAGAGTGGGGAAAGGTGGTGTGTTCGAAATTTTTCCCAAAAAGGAGGAATGAATGTTTTGGCTTTACATAATAGCTGCGCTGGGAATAGTATGGCTGTATGTCTCCCTCACCAAAGGACTCAAGGAATGGATGAAAAAGGGCATTTTCAAAGGCTGGAAAAACAAATATCTGCGAGATTTCATCGTGAGCATTGTCGTAATAATGTTTGCTTCATCATTTTTCATAGGTGTTACAGGTCTTGTTATAGGTTTGTTGGCATCGGTGGGAATAAGTATATATATTCAGCTTGCCTCGGCTTTAGAGAAAAAATCCCAAAAATAAAATTTTATGCTTGACAAATCTTTTCCCACCTATATAATGCGCAACGACTGACATACTATCTTATGGGCAGCGTAAACCAACTAATTTCATCACCTCCCAATGAATCCCTCAAAAAGTCAATGCGTAGGGATATTAACACCATAAAGGGAGGTGCATATATGGCTGCCCAATATGTTAAGATTAAATGTCGCTCCTGCCACAGGGAAGTAAAATTCCCTGTTTATTTTGTTGTTCCCGGTCCAGTCGACACATTCGTCGACAAGGCTCCTACTGTGCTTATGGAGATGATGACCGAAGAGCTTTGTTATAATTGCTATTGCTTCTATTATTATGTTATTCGTGCCAATGGTGCTATTCCCGTGGAGGAAGCTAATGAATATTTCTGATAAATTTCGCTTCCGAGCCTACCGCGTGAACCTCGTGGCGGCAGACGACATAAGTCTGCCGCCTTATTCTGGCTCTGCAATAAGGGGACTTTTCGGGCATGCGCTAAGATTGGTATCATGCCCACCGCAATGCAAAGACCCTGCAAAGTGCATTATAGGAAATGCCTGTCCGTATTTTTTTATTTTCGAAAGCCAGCGTCACGACACCCCCGCAGGATTGAAAAATTACCCCCATCCGATAGTTTTGGAACCCCCATCACAAACGAGAATCAAAAAAGGCGAAAGCTTTTCATTCAACTTCATCCTTTTCGGGAAATCAATAATGTTTCTGCCGCACATCGTGTATGCCATATGCTGCATGGGCGAACTCGGCTTGGGCAAGGGTAGAGGAAAATTTAAACTCGAGAAAATAGAGTCAATCCCATCAGGAAAACTCGTTTACAACCCCGAAAGTGGAGAATTGCTATCCAATGGCGAGGACATTATTCCCACAAAAAAAGAGCTGGGAAACCGATTGACAGTTGAATTTGTTACTCCGTTGAGATTAAAAAATAAGGGGCAATATGATTATCAACCCTCATTTCAGTCTCTTATTCGCTCAATTTTAAGGCGTGTAACTCTTTTAGCTAAAGGATATTGCGACTATAATCTTAGTTTTGATTTTAAAAATATTTTGAAATCCGCGGAAAATATTGAAATTGAAAAGTCTTATATACGAAAAGTAACGGTAAATCGTTATTCAGGGCGCCAGAAACGCAAAGTCCCACTTTACGGAGCATTAGGAAAAATAACTTATTCAGGGGAAAATCTTAAAATGTTTTCTGAACTCTTATCCATCGCAGAATGGATACATGTTGGCGGCGCAACTATTTTCGGTTTCGGAAAGATAAAGTTGCACACAAAATAGCTTGCAAGCCCCAGAAATGGGGCTTTTTTATTGAAAAGTACTAAAAATGTATGAATTTAATTGCACATACTAAACCAAGGAGCAAAAATGAAAAAACTTTTATTGATTTTTCCATTATTAGTCTTCTCGACCATGTCCCTTGCCTACTATGTAGACTCATTTTACACCGACATAAAAGTCTATTCAGACGGCTACATGAAGGTCACGGAAACCATAAAGGTAGATTTCGAGGATGAGCTTCACCACGGAATATACAGGTACATACCATACAAGTATCGAATCGAGGGAAAATGGCGAAAAATAAGAATTAAAATCATTTCCGTAAGCGACGAGTTAGGTCACAAAAGAATGCGCAAAATCACCAGACGAGGTGGATATCTCTATGTTAGAATAGGAAACCCCAGAAAATTGGTCAGCGGGCTGCAAACATATGTCATAACCTACAAAGTTTACGGAACCATAAACTTTTTCGATGATTACGACGAACTCTGGTGGAATGTTAATGGCACGGAATGGACAGTTCCCATACACAGTGTGGGCGCACAGGTAACTATTCTCGGCGCAAACACGCCAATAAACCTCGATGCGCGCTGTTACACGGGCGTTTACGGCTCAACCCGACAGGATTGCCAGTATAGCATTGAGGGCAATAGAGTTGTTTTCGATGCAGGCTACCTCGGTCCAAAGGAAAACCTTTCGATAGTAGTCAAAATCCCCAAAGGCATTATTAAAGAGCCTTCAGCATTCTCAAAGTTCATGAACAATTTTGTAGCAAATATATTCACGATATTGGGTTTTCTTATGCCGATAATTGGTTTCCTCTACATTTTCAATAAGTGGAAAAAGGAGGGGAGAGACCCGATAAAAAAGACCGTGATAATGGTGACCTACGAGCCACCCGATGATCTCCTGCCGGCTGAGGTGGGAACTGTGATAGATGAGAGGGCAAATATATCAGATATAACCGCTACCATAGTTGACCTCGCAGTTAAAGGATACCTCAAAATAGTTGAGACTGAATCAGAAAAATTCCTTTTCTTCAAGAAAAAGGACTATGCGCTCATTCTTTTAAAAGATTTTGAGACCGACGAAAACCTAACATCATTTGAGCGAAAGTTTCTCCGCTACCTGTTCGATGTCGGCGAGGACAAAGGCATTTCACCTGAGGACCTTGGCGCACCAGAAGGGAAAAAGCTTATTTTCACATCAACGCTTAAAAACAAGTTCCATACTAAACTTATTAAACTTAAGGAGGAACTCTATAAGCAGTTGATAAAGAAAAAATATTTTCCAGAGAATCCCGAAACAGTTCGCAAAAATTACCTTCTTGCGGGCGTGCTTTTTATGATTGTCGCGGCTGTGGTTTTGATCATCACTTATGGAAGTATTTATCCGTTCTCCATTGGTCTTGCGGTGACGGGTCTTATTTGGGTTATTTTTTCGCCGATAATGCCTCGAAAGACAAGAAAAGGTGCTATGGCGGCGATAAAAGCGCTGGGGTTTAGGGAATTCATAGAAAGGGCGGAAAAGGACAGAATAGAAAAGCTTGCTAAAGATGACCCGACCATCTTCGAGCGCATTCTTCCCTATGCGATGGTTTTTGGCGTTGCCGATGCATGGGTCGAGAAATTTGAGGGAATATTCAAAGAACCGCCTAAATGGTTCGTTGGGGCTCGTCCCATGGGGTTAGTATATTTTTCTACTAACCTTGGGCATGCTCTTCACACCATAAGCTATTCCATGGCCTATCGTGCCAGAGGTGCCGCTGGCGGCGGAAGCGGTTTTTCAGGAGGTTTCTCGGGCGGTGGATTTGGTGGCGGCGGTGGAGGTGCATGGTAAAAGGAATGAAAAATGTATGAACGATACTACATAGAGTATGGACCGCAATACAGACGGGTTGGATTCAGGCGACCTAAAGATGTGGTGCTAACCATAATAATGGTTAACTTTTTCGTTTTCCTCGTGGAGATGGTCGCCCCAAGAACCATGGTTTATTTGTTTGGACTCGTGCCCCCTTTGATAAGGCACAAACTATACCTGTGGCAGTTCGTAACATACATGTTCCTTCACGGCAACTTCTGGCACCTTTTCTTCAACATGTTTGCTCTCTACATATTTGGACATGAGCTTGTTAAAGTTTGGGGAAACGCTCGATTTTTGGCGTATTATTTCTTCACAGGAATTGGTGCTGGATTGTGCGCATATTTATTTACTAATGTTCCCACAATAGGTGCGTCTGGCGCCATATACGGCCTACTTCTTGCTTATGGTGTCTATTTTCCAGACCAGATCCTCCTTCTTTACTTCTTCATACCAATAAAAGCTAAATATCTTGTTATAATTTTTGGTTTCATTGAGCTTCTTTCATCTATAGGCGGTTATACGGACGGTATAGCACATACTGCACATCTTGGAGGAATGCTTTTTGGTGCGATATACCTGTGGGCAACAAGAAAAAGAACAAGGGAAAGAATTCGGGAATATTATTTTTATGGATATCCCTGATATTTTTTCGTGAAATTTTCCTTTATATCCCTATATTATCTCGCTATGAATGTAATATTGGGAAATAAAAATCTTGTTCAAATCACCCAGGAGCAAAACTACCAGAACTATTCCGATGTAGCTCTTGAGAACATGTATGACTATGCTGCCTGGAGAGTGGAACAGTTAAAACATCACAACGGTGTTCTCCATTTTCTTGGCTCCTTTGGTGGAGAACTCGATGAGCTTTTCAACCTTGCAGACAGAATTGAGAGGGTAGAAAAAAACAGGAAAAAATTTGAATACAAAAAGCAACAAATTCTCTACGAAATAATTCGCCGCCAAAATTTTGATATTTGAAATCCCCTGCTAAAGTTAGTTTTCTCCATTATATCAATTTATAAATTTCTCTTGACTAAACGTTTGACCATCAATATAATAGAATTTGTGTTCTTGGTAAACCTAATTTAAATCGTTATAATATGTTTGGTTTAAAAGAAAAAAAGCCTATTGTCGCATTAATAGGGAGAACGAATGTTGGTAAATCTACCCTTTTTAACAGGTTACTCAGAAAGCGAATAGCCGTGGTAGACCCAACACCGGGTGTGACCCGTGACCCTCACTTTGCTGAATTAACATGGAATGGAAAAACATTTATTCTCGTTGATACAGGTGGATTCATAACTAATCCGGAAAGTGAAATAGAAGAGGGAATAACGAATCAGGCAATAGCGGCAATAGAAGGTGCTGACCTGGTTTTGCTGGTTCTTGAACCTGATATTACACCAAGTGACAAGGAGATAGCTATATTGCTTAAAAAATATAATAAGAACACTGTCGTAATTATCAATAAAGTCGATGATAAAAGCGACAACTGGTCAGGAGCTGAAGCGGAAGGGTTCAGATTGGGAAATGTACACAGAGTGTCGGCGAAATTCGGATATGGAATAGGAGATTTGCTTGATGAAATAGTAAACAAACTGCCAAAAGAAAAGGTGGCGGAAAAAATTGATGAAGAAATAGCGTCAATAGCGATTGTAGGAAAACCGAATGTGGGAAAATCAACTCTCGTAAACAAGCTGGTTGGAAAGCAAGTAGCATTAACACATAGCGAATCTGGAACAACGATAGATCCGGTGGACAGTTTCTTCGAGTATGACAATAAAACATATAGAATAGTCGATACCGCAGGCATTTTCAAAAAGTGCACCGATGTATACTACTATGCCAGCCTGAGGACATTAAGCGCTATAGAGAACAGTGATATAGCAGTTCTCGTTATAGACGCGACTCAAGGCATTACAAGGCAGGACAAACGCATCGCCTCAATGATAATAGAAAGATATAGAGGAATGATAATAGCAGTGAACAAGTGGGATTTGATGCCAAAGCTGCCTCGACTCAAAAGAGACTACGAACAAAGAATAAGGACGGAAAGTCAATTTTTAAGTTTTGCTCCTATAGTATTCATATCTGCGCTTAAAGGCAGTGGGCTTGGCAAGCTTAAGCAAACTATTTCCAAAGTTGTGCAAAGACGACACTCAAGAGTTAAAACTTCGGAGCTTAATAAATTGGTGGAAAATCTGCAAAAAGTGTATCCGCCGCCCATGTACAAAGGTCGAAGACCGAAAATTTTCTATGCAGTGCAATCGAAGGTACGGCCACCTGAATTCGTTTTCTTCTCGAAACTTCCTGAGGCTATATCACCATCATATCAGCGGTATCTTGCCAACAAAATAAGGGAGGAGTTTGATTACGAAGGAGTGCCATTTAAGGTTATTTTCAGGGATAAACGACGATGATGGATTTAGCTGTGAAAATATTTTTGGGAACAGTTTTAGGTTATCTGGTGGGGTCAATCCCGTTTGGATTTATATTCGTAAAACTTAGCAAAAATGTGGATTTGCGAAGTTATGGCAGCGGTTCTACCGGCGCAACAAATGTTTCAAGGGTGCTTGGGAAAAAAGTGGCAGCACTTGTCGCGGTTCTCGATGCATTAAAAGCCATTGGAGCTTACGCGATAGTGATAAATCTTACAGCAAATCCTCTGGCAGCATTCATAGCTGCTCTGGCAGCAATAGTAGGACATTGCTACCCCGTTTGGCTCGGTTTCAAGGGCGGTAAAGGTGTTAGCACGAGCTTTGGCGCAGCTATTCTTATAAATACCCTGCCGGCAATACTAACCTTTTTTGTGTTCATTTTTGCAGTAATAGCGAGCAAGCGAGTCTCCATAGGTTCACTTACCGCCGCATGGACATTTTTTGGAATAAGTGTTTTCACGAAAGTCGCAGCAATGCCGATGATTTTTGCCATATTTTTGGCAATTTTTTTGACTATAACGCACAGAGAAAACATTAAAAGAATAATAGAAGGAAAGGAGAAACCATTATGGCAGTAGCAAGAACGACAAAAACTCCTGTAAAAAGGGAGAAACTGTATTATTCCATCACAGAAGTCGGCGAGATGACCGGGTTGAAACCTCACATCCTTCGATACTGGGAAAGCGAATTCCCATTCCTGAGACCTAAAAGAAACCGGGCTGGAAACAGGATCTATAGAAAAAAGGACATAGAGCTTATCATGCTAATAAAGAAGCTGCTTTACGAGGAAGGCTATACTATCGAAGGCGCCAAGCACAAAATAAGAAAAATGAAGTATTCCAAGACCAAGAAGACGGAAACAGTTGACTACAAGGAGTTCCTGCGAGAGGTGCGAGACGAACTCATGGAAATAAGGAAACTAATCTAATTAAAAATCTTACGCTTGATTTTCTCCCACAACAAACCTTTCTTTATAGGATAGGTATAGTGAATTTTTTGTCTGGTTAAGCAATGTTCATTCATCTTCATAATCACAGTATTTACAGCCTTCTTGACGGTGCCTGTCCACTTGAGGAGCTGGTTTCCCGAGCAGTTCAGTTTGGAATGCCTGCCGTGGCCATAACCGACCACGGGAACCTCCACGGTGCAATAGAATTCTATGAAATAGCAAAAAGCGCAGGGATAAAGCCAATAATAGGACAGGAGTTCTATGTGGCCCCTGAATCAAGGCACAAAAAACGAGGGCAGAAATCCGAGGTAAAAAGCGGCTATCATCTGACCGTTATCGCAAAGGACAACACAGGATTTAAAAATCTTATGCGTCTATCATCAATAGGATTTCTTGAGGGCTTTTACTATAAACCTCGCATTGACAAAGAGATATTAGCTGAGCTTTCTGAAGGGCTGATAGTTCTTTCAGGTTGTCTTCACGGCGAGATACCGTGGCTGCTCGCGAGAGACCGCTTTGATGAAGCTAAAAGTGTCGCAAGGTGGTTTCTTGATGTCTTCGGGACAGAAAATTTCTTCATAGAACTCCAATACCATAACATCCCCGAAGAACTTGATGTAATGAAGAAACTCATAAGGCTCGCCAAAGAAATGGGAATCCGGATGGTCGCCACAAACGATGTGCACTACATAAATCGCGAGGACCACGACTTCCATGATAAAATGCTTTGCATACAAACCGACTCCCGCCTTGATGACCCGAATAGATTGAGATTTCAAACCGACGAGTTTTATTTCAAATCACCGCAGGAGATGATGGAAATATTTGGCGAAGTTCCCGAGGCAATCCAGAGCACCGTGTCAATAGCTGAGAGGGTAGATGTATCCATAGAGACGGGCAAGCTTCATCTTCCAGAATTTCCAGTCCCGCCCGAATTTTCCAGCGCTGACGAGTATCTCTCCCAGAAAGCTTGGGAAGGACTTCGTAGAAGGTATTCCAGAATAACGAAAAAGCTTGAGCAAAGACTCGAATACGAGCTTGATGTTATAAAACGCATGAATTTTTCGAGTTATTTCGCTATCGTAGCTGATTTTACCGATAAAGCACGCGAACTTGGCGTTTCAGTTGGTCCTGGACGGGGTTCTGGTGCAGGAAGTCTCGTAGCATATTGCCTCGGAATAACTAACATCGACCCAATGAAATACAATCTTTTGTTCGAAAGGTTTCTTAACCCAGAAAGAATTTCGATGCCTGACTTCGACATCGACTTCGACGATGAGAATAGAGAAAAGGTAATAGAGTATGCGAAGCAGCGCTATGGAGAAAACTCAGTTAGCCAGATTATAACATTCAGCAGGATGAAAGCTCGGCAGGCGATAAAGGATGTCGGGAGAATATTTGGACTGTCATTTAGAGATACGAATGCACTTACATCACTGGTGCTGACGGATAGCATAGAGGAGAGTCTTCGTGAATCACCTGAGCTCGCCGCACTTTACGAGGAGGACCCAAAAATAAGACAGGTTCTAAATTATGCTATGAAGATTGAAGGTTTCCCGCGAAATGCCGGCGTTCATGCTGCGGGTGTAGTGATAACCCCTGGAAATCTTACTGACTATGTCCCGCTTTTCAGAACGGCAAAAGGAGAAGTAACGACGCAGTATGATAAGGATTCGCTGGAGAAAATAGGATTGCTTAAAATGGATTTCCTTGGGCTTACTACACTATCGATAATAAGGGAGACGGTCAGGCTGGTTAAAAAGAGGACTGGAAAGGATATTGAACCAGAAAATTTCCCCGAAAAAGACCCCAAAGTGTTTGAGCTAATGAGCCGCGGAGATACTATAGGAATATTTCAGTTTGAAAGCGACGGAATGAGAAAATACCTGCGACTTCTGAAGCCCGATTCCATAAACGACTTAATAGCCATGAACGCCTTATATCGCCCGGGCCCAATGAAATTCATAGAAAGCTTCATCAACAGGAAGCACGGCAGAGAGGAAGTTAGATATCCGCATCCCTATGTAGAAGATATTTTGAAAGAAACCTACGGTATAGCGTTGTATCAGGAACAGGTAATGCTTCTTGCCCAGAAACTTGCTGGTTATTCCCTTGGTGAAGCTGACCTTTTGCGGCGAGCTATAGGTAAAAAAGATATGCACGCTATGGAGCGTCATCGCGAGACATTCATAGAGCGCGCCAAGAAAAAAGGAATATCGGAAAAAGTAGCACAGGAAGTTTTCGAGATAATAGCCAAATTCGCCGAATATGGATTCAATAAATCTCATAGCACCGCCTACGCAGTACTTGCGTATCAAACTGCCTACCTTAAAGCACACTACCCAAGAGAATTTCTCGCTGCCAACCTTAGTTCGTGGGCAAAAAGACCTGATAAAGTGCAAAAGTTCCTCAATGAGTGTGCGAGATTGGGAATAAAAGTGTTTCCACCTGACATAAACAAAAGCGATGAAAAGTTTACAGTCGAGCAGGATGGGATAAGGTTCGGACTGTGTGCCATAGAGAATCTCGGTCACGCAGCTATACGCGCTATACTTTCTGCCCGGGAGAAAGTAGGCAAATTCAAGGACATCTATCACTTCTTCGAAAGCGTTGATGGTCAAGCTCTTAACCGCAGAGGACTGGAATCACTCGTGGCATCTGGCGCATTCGATTCCCTTGGCGTAAAACGAGCCTCACTTATGGCATCCCTCGAAAATCTAATAAAATGGAAACAGCAGATAAGTAGAGAAAAAAGCGCAAAGCTGGCGAGTCTTTTCGGTGATGATGATAGCACAGCAATGAGACCGACACTCGTAGATATTCCCGAGTGGAACAAGTGGAAACTGTTAAACATGGAGAAATCAGCGCTTGGCGTCTATGTTACAGGTCATCCTATGGATTACTTCGAGCTTGATGTTAAGGCGTTCACATCTGGAACCATATCCGACATAGTGAAAATCCAGCGAGAAAGAAGAGCTCGAATAGCGGGGCTTATATCAAGCATAACGAGAAAGCGAACCAACGACGAATCACAAATGGCTATAGTAACTTTGCAGGATAGAGTAGGGGAAATAAAAGTTATCTTTTATCCCAAAATTTTCGACAAAGCACAGATGTTTCTTGCAGTTGATGCACTTGTGTGGGTTGAGGGACTTCTACAATTTGATCCGGATGGAACTCCGGTGCTAAAGGCTGAAAAAGCCATGCCAATAGAGATATTAAGACGAGAGATGTGCTCGCAACTCCACATAAAAATTAGCGAAAACACACCACAAAAAAAGCTTGTGAGAATAAAGCAACTACTGAGCAAAAATAAAGGCGATAAAACCCTCGTTATTCACATAGAATCGGAAAATAAAAGCTTTAGTGCGATATCTAAAAGTATTAAAGTAAACGCAGAAAATGACCTTACTGAAATGCTGATAAAAGAGCTCGGAAGGGAGAATGTATGGCTCGCCTGAAGGTAAAATGGATCGTTTTTTCGACCACTCTTTTCGTTGTAATAATGTTTTTGGGCTGCGCTTTCACCGGCAAAACAAAAACAAAAAAAATCCCCGAGCAAAAGCCTCGGCAGGAGAAAGTCGTTGAAGAAACCGCAGCAGTCCCGGATACTTCTATCGAAGTAGTGGGGATAGAAAACTCTACGAGAGAATTGGTTTTGCGGTTCAGGTGGGCAGAGGCACTCAAAGCTCTGGAAAGAGATAAGTCCATTGATTCACTTGACAAAATATTTCTTGCTGGCTTCCTGAATTTCAAGCTCGGAATGTATGACAAAGCAGAATCTTTGTTATCGGGAATTGTTGCCTCTGACTATGAACTGTCAGATTGGGCTCGTTATCTTTGTGCGCAAGCCGCGTTCAAAAGGGGAGACTATGATTTCGCATATAGACTGGTCAGAAATCTTGGAAAGTTACCCGGCATTTCAACAGAAATAGCAACTATAAGATGGAAGTCGCTATGGGAAATGGGCGATACCCAAAAAGCGATAGCACAACTCGATTCAGCATACTACGCCGGATATATGAGGCGCAGGGAGCATGATGTTCAGATGGCATTTGTGCTTAGGAATACCTACCATGAGGACGCTGCCGAAAGGCGACTTGTGGCGTTATTGCGAGTAGCAGACATACTCAGAGACAAAGACATAATGTATCGCGCGATAGCAGAGCTTAAGAAAATTCATCCCCTTGACCCAGTCTCGATGTACTACATAGCGTTGACCTATTACAAATACCGAGATGTTGACAGCGCCTTGCCGTGGTTTAAAAAGTACAGGGCATCGGGACACAGGAAGTATCGTGGCCGGGCAGGATATTACATAGCCGTTTGCCTCATTGGTCAGGGTAAGTACTCTGAGGCGATAAAGTATATAGAAAAAATGCTTAAAGAGGGCAGCTATTCAAAAGCCTCGCTTTACTGGCGACTAGCTCAGTGTTGGCGAAAGAAAGGTAAACTAAAGAAAGCGTGGAAAATATCTGAGAAAGCTCTTAAGCTTTGTAATGGTTGCGGTAACGAGAAGTATATAATATTTGAGCGAATGAACATAGCACGCTATATGCTCGATTGGCAAAAGTTCGCTGGTGAGTGCGAAAGAATGCTCAGAAAACATCCTTCATCAGAGTTTGCTGATAACGCTTTACTGTGGGCAACATTGATTCACTTGACGAACGACCAACCCAAGAAAGCTATCGAACTTATTAAAAAATATAGAATATACTTCCACGACGGAAATTTTATCGATGAATTAAATTATTGGCTGGCGAAATCTCACGAAGCCATGGATTCAAGTGCGAAAGCTGACTCTTTGTATCTTTATCTTGCAAAGGAACCCTACGAGAACCTGTTCATATGGCTTGCAAGGCAGAAAATGGGCTGGGTTGAGTTCCCCAATATTTCATACACGAAAGTTGGCACACTCGCTGTTGATAGTGTCCTTAAGTATGCGTGTCATATCATAGGCGTGAATCCCGAGTCGCTCTATGTGAACTTTGAGGATGCTCGGCTTAAAAAACAGGCAGAAAGATTAACCCGGCTTGGAATTTTAGAACTCGCTCGTCCCTGTTTTCATGCGCTTGAAGAAAAGCTAATTAAGTCAAACAATCCAAGATTGCTATTATCTTTATGGAAATACTATTATAATCTTGGACTTTATGACCTCGCGACCAAAGAAGGAACATTACTGAACTACTACCTTGAAGCAAAGAAAAACGCTGCTGCTCTGATGACCGCTTATCCGACACCATATTTCAGGATAATAGATGCGTTTGCCAGACAAAGTAATGTTAATCCGCTGCTTGTATATTCTATAGTAAGGCAGGAAAGCAAGTTTCATAATTTTGCGGAATCCTACGCAGGTGCTATAGGTCTTATGCAAATTATTCCGGAAACCGGACATTCTATCGCCAGAAGAGTAGGAGTTAATCCATTTACAAAAAACCACCTCAACGATTATGAGGTTAATCTCAAACTCGGAACTAATCATATAGCAGACTTGATAAGTTCGCATGGAAGCCTGTATAAAGCTCTCGCGGAATACAATGCGGGCAATTCGCAGCTCTCCCGTTGGAACCAGCAATGTCCAAACCCTCAAGACGACCTTGTTTGGACCGAATTCGTAGATTACGGACAAACGAGAAGATACATCAAAAAAGTTGTGGGGAATTTATTCACCTATTACTGGCTTTATGGGAGGGGGGATTGATGAATGCTGTAGTTTACACAAAAATAGACGGAAGGGAACCAGATTTCAGAGGAAAGGTTCGAGACATTTACGACCTCGGGGATAAGCTTCTTATAGTTGCTACTGACAGAGTTTCCGCGTTCGATCACATACTTAAAACACCGATACCCGAAAGGGGCAAGATACTCACTCGAATATCAGTTTTTTGGTTTGGAAAAACGCAACACATTATAAACAATCATTTATTAACGGCTAATATCAAGGAATTTCCTAAACCATTCAATCAATATCCCGAAATACT